>DATIGZ010000493.1:0-19590 GCA_035481255.1 Sphingomonas sp.
AGCATCCGCTCTCCGCCGACGCGCGCCACACCGTCTTCCTTCCGGAAAAGCGGACTCGCGCGCGCAAGGCGTGGCTCGCCGGGCGCCTCACCGCCAAGGGCAGCATCACCGTCGACGAGGGGGCGGCCAGGGCGCTGACCGAGGGGCGCAGCCTGCTCGCGATCGGCGCCACCGCGATCCGCGGCATGTTCTTCCGCGGCGACCTCGTCACGATCGAAGGCCCCAATGGCCCGATCGCGCGCGGCCTCTCCGAATATGACGCCGCCGATGCGCAGGCGATCCTCGGCACCCGCAGCGACGATCAGGGCGATATCCTCGGCTACGCCCCCCGCTCCACGCTGGTCCACCGCAACCATATGGCATTGCTTTGACCATTCTCGCGCTCACCGGCGCCACCGGCTTTGTCGGCAAGGCAACGGTCGAGCATGCCCTTGCTCGTGGCATCCATGTCCGCGCGCTCACCCGGCGCGAACAGCCCGCGCGCGAGGGCGTCAGCTGGATCGCGGGGGATCTCGACCACGAAGATGCGCTCGCCCGCCTCGCCAGCGGCGCCGACGCGGTGATCCATATCGCCGGTGTGGTCAACGCCCCGACCCCCGAGGGATTTATCCACGGCAACGTCGACGGTACCCGGCGCATGGCCACCGCCGCGGCATCGATGGGCGTGAAGCGGTTCGTCCATGTCTCGTCCATGTCGGCGCGCGAACCGCAGCTCTCGCAATATGGCCGTTCGAAGGAACTGGCCGAGCAGGAGGTCCGCGATTCCGGTCTCGACTGGACGATGATCCGCCCGCCGGGCGTCTATGGTCCCGGCGACATGGAGATGCGCGACGTCTTCCGCATGGCCAGGATGGGCTTCGTCATACTGCCCCCCGCGGGCCGCATCTCGCTGATCCATGTCGCTGATCTGGCGCGCCTGCTCGTCACGCTCGCGCTCACCGATCCCGGCCGCCACATCTATGATTGCGACGACGGCGTCGACGGCGGCTACACGCATAGCGAGTTCGCGCGCCTCGTCGGACAGGCGGTGGGCAGGCGCCCCCTGCCCCTCTCGGTCCCGCGCGCCCTGCTCCACCTCGCGGGCCATGCCGACCGCTTCTTCCGCGAGGCCAACGCCAAGCTCACCCCCGACCGCGCCGCCTATCTCAGCCACCCCGACTGGACCGCCGATCCCGGCCGCCGCCCTCCCGCCGCACTATGGGCTCCGCAGATCGCGACGCCCGCGGGCCTTGCGCAGACCGCGGACTGGTATCGCGCGGAGGGTCTGCTCTGACCGGCCTTGCAATGTTGGAATTCAGCTGCTCGGTTCGACCCGCCTCAGGGCCGCTCTTTGACCCCGTCGATCCGCTTGACACCCACGCGTGAAACACGCCGTTTGTGTCAGCTTGCCCTCACGGGCGTGTCAGCTTCGATCATTATGGGTAGGCCAGTTCCGCCCCGGCTTGACCCCGTTTCCGCCGCAATCGCTTGGCACTTGGGCCCGAGCAAATTAAGGACCGCGCATGAGCGACCGTAACGACATCTTCGCCACCGTCTCCGGCCTGATCGAACCCTTCAACAAGAAGGGCATCGAGCTTGCCGATTCCACCACCTTCGCCGGTGATCTGGAGTGGGACAGCCTCACCGTCATGGACTTCGTCGCGGCGATCGAGGACGAGTTCGACATCATCATCACGATGAACATGCAGGCCGAGATCGAGACCGTCGGCCAGCTCGTCGACGCCGTCCAGAAGCTCAAGGCCGCCTGACATGACCGATTCGATCGCGACCCCGGACGCACCGGCCATCCCGGCCGGTGCGAAGCCCGACCTGATGAGCAAGTTCGACGGCCTGATCGCCGAGCGGCAGGCGCTGCTCGACAGCGGCGTCACCGATCCCTTCGCGATCGTGATGGATCAGGTGAAGTCGCCGACCGAGGCGGTGATCAAGGGCAAGGACACGATCCTGCTCGGCACCTACAACTATATGGGCATGACCTTCGACCCGGACGTGATCCAGGCCGGCAAGGATGCGCTCGAACAGTTCGGCAGCGGCACCAACGGCAGCCGCATGCTCAACGGCACCTTCCGCGACCATATGGAGGTCGAGCAGGCGCTGCGCGACTTTTACGGCACCACCGGCGCGATCGTCTTTTCGACCGGCTACATGGCCAATCTGGGCATGATCTCCACGCTCGCCGGCAAGGGCGACTACATCATCCTCGACGCCGACAGCCACGCCTCGATCTACGACGGCTGCAAGCAGGGCTATGCGGAGATCGTCCGCTTCCGCCACAACAGCGTCGAGGATCTCGACAAGCGCCTCGGCCGCCTGCCCGCCGAGGCCGGCAAGCTGGTGGTGCTCGAGGGCGTCTATTCGATGCTGGGCGACGTCGCTCCGCTCAAGGAAATGGTCGCCGTCGCCAAGAAGCACGGCGCGATGGTCCTCTCCGACGAAGCGCATTCGATGGGCTTTTACGGCCCCAATGGCCGTGGCGTGTACGAAGCGCAGGGATGTGAGGGCGATGTCGACTTCATCGTCGGCACCTTCTCCAAGTCGGTCGGCACCGTCGGTGGCTTCTGCGTGTCGAACCACCCGAAGTTCGAGGCGATCCGTCTCGCCTGCCGTCAGTACATCTTTACCGCGTCGCTGCCGCCCAGTGTGGTCGCGACCGCGGCGGTGTCTATCCGCAAACTCCAGCACGCCCACAACAAGCGCCAGCATCTGTGGGAAAACGCCCGCGCCGTGCACGCCGGTCTCAAGGAGATGGGCTTCAACCTCGGCACCGAGACCTGCGACAGCGCGATCATCGCGGTGATCCTGACCGATCAGGAACAAGCGGTGATGATGTGGCAGGCGCTGCTCGAGAACGGCCTGTATGTGAACATGGCGCGTCCGCCCGCGACTCCCGCGGGCACCTTCCTGCTGCGCTGCTCGCTCTGCGCCGAGCATACGGCGGAGCAGGTTCAGCGCATCCTCGCCATGTTCAGGACGGCGGGTCAGGCGGTCGGAGTAATCGCCTGAGGGCTGGCCAGCGCGGCGTCACCGCCCTAGAATCGCGGCCATGAGTGAAGGCGTGGGACTGACACAACGGATCGCGCGGCTCGACTGGCGCGCCGTGTTGATGATCCTGATCGCCGTGCTGGGAATCGGGGTTCTCGCCGCGCTGATCACCAATCAACGCGCCGCCGATGCCGAGCGCGACGCGGCGCTCGCACGCCAGTCGCAAAGCTATGAGGTGATGATCCTCGCCCAGAGCCTTTCCGGCACGATGGCGAGCGCCGAGGCGGTTCTCGCCCGCTATGTCGTCAGCGGCGAGGAAAGCGTCGGCCGCGACTATGTCGCCGAATGGCAGCGCGCCGAGGGTCAACTGACCCTTCTCGCGCGCCGCACCCGCGACGGCGGTCCGCAACAAAAGCTGCTCGTCGAACTGCGCACCGCGGTCGCCGAGCGCGGCAAGGAACTGTCGCAGATCGCGCTGAACACGCGCTTCAAGCGCAATCAGGCCGCCTATGCCTATTTCGACGAGGCGCGCCGCTCCCCGGTCCTCCCGCGCATCCGCGACCTGCTCGATCAGATCGTCGCCGCCGAGCGCAAGTTGCTCAACGAACGCTCGCGCCGCGCGCGCTTCACCTCTGCGGAAGCGGAGGCGGAGACGCGCAACCTGATCCTGTTCGGCATGCTGATCGTTGCCGGCGCCATGATCCTGGGCTGGCTCAACATACGGGCGATCCGCGAACGGGCGGCAGCCGCAGTCGAGGCACAGGTCCAGCGCGAGCGCGCGACAGAGCTGGAGGCGGCGGTCGCCGCCGCCACCGCAGGCCTCCAGGAGGAGGCCCGCGAGCGCGCCGCCGCCGAGGCGCAATTGCGTCAGGCGCAAAAGATGGAAGCGGTGGGTCAGCTCACCGGCGGTATCGCGCATGACTTCAACAACATGCTCGCGATCGTCCTTGGCGGACTCGAACTCGCCAAGCGCCATTTGCCCGACGGCGCCAAACAGTCGGCGCGGCACATCGACAATGCCAGCGAGGGCGCCAGCCGCGCTGCGACGCTGACCCGCCGCCTGCTCGCCTTCGCGCGTGCCGAACCGCTCACCCCGCAAGCGATCGACCCCGCTGAGCTGATCGCGGGCATGACCAATCTGCTCGAACGCACGCTGGGCGAAGGGATCATCGTCCAGACACGCACCGACGCGTCGGGCTGGCACGTCTGGGCCGACCGGCATCAGCTCGAGAACGCGCTGCTCAACCTCGCGGTCAACGCCCGCGACGCGATGGATGCGCGCGGCACGCTGACCATCGCCACCGGTCACGCCGCGCTGGAAGGCGAGGCCGCGGCGGAATGCAGCCCCGGCAACTATGTCACCATCGCCGTGTCCGACACCGGCGCGGGCATGACGCCCGAAGTCGTCGAACGCGTGTTCGAGCCGTTCTTCACCACCAAGCCCGTGGGCAAGGGAACCGGTCTCGGCCTCAGTCAGATCTTCGGCTTCGTCCGTCAGTCGGGCGGAGAGATCCGGATCGATTCGACGCCGGACGAGGGCACCACCGTCACGCTCTACCTTCCCTGCCACACCGTCATCGAATCAGCGGCGCCCGACACCGCGCGCCGGATCGGGCCGCGCGCCGAGCCGCACCGCGCGCTCGATATCCTGCTGGTCGAGGACGACCCGCGCGTGCTGGCGGCCACGCTCGCCGCGCTTGAAGAGCTTGGCCATCGCCCCGTCCCTTGCGAGGATCCGCTCGCCGCACCGCGCATCGTTGCCGGTCTCCATACGCTCGATCTCGTGGTCAGCGACGTCATCATGCCCGGCCAGACGGGACCGGAGATGATCGCCGCGCTGGAACCCCAGCTCGATGGCGTCGCGGTGCTCTACGTCACCGGCTATGCGGGCGACGCTGCCGATCACGACCGCTTCGGCGGCCGGCCGGTATTGCGTAAGCCCTTTACACTCGCCGCGCTGGAGACGGCGATCGCGGATGCGGTGGCCGCCCCCGCCGGGGGTGACGCGTCGCCGGCCGTAACGGCGGCGGGGTAGATTTAACCGTGCCTTACGATATAGCGTTGGATCACAGCCGGCTCGCCGGCCTCAACGCGAAGATCAGGCCGCAGACCCTCCCCGCATGACCGCACTCGACCGGTATATGGCGCGCCTGATCGCGGTTCCGCTGATCTCGACGCTACTGATCTCCGCGATGCTGCTGGTGCTCGACCGGATGCTGCGGCTGTTCGACTTCGTCGCGAGCGAGGGCGGCCCGGTCAGCGTGGTGTGGCGGATGCTCGCCAACCTGCTGCCCGAATATCTGGGTCTCGGTATTCCGATCGGGCTGATGCTCGGCATCCTCCTCGCCTTCCGCCGCCTCGCGACCAGCTCGGAGCTCGATGTGCTGCGCGCGGTGGGGATGAGCTACGGGCGGATGCTGCGCGTCCCCTTCATGTTTGCCCTCGCCCTCGCCGCGCTCAACCTCGCCATCGTCGGCTTCATCCAGCCGCTCGCCCGCTACAATTACGAAGGGCTGCGGTTCGAGCTGCGCACCGGCGCGCTCGGCGCGTCGATCAAGGTCGGTGAGTTCACCAACCTCGGCGACCGCATGACGCTGCGGATCGAGGAGAGCCGCAACGAGGGCACCGATCTGTCGGGCATCTTCGTCAGCGCGCGCGCGCCCGGCGGCGACACAGTCTCCGCGACCGCGGAGAAGGGCCAGTTCCTGCGCACCGACGATCCCGATGTGATCATCTTCCGCCTGACCAAGGGCACGCTGATTCATCAGTCGCCCAAGTTCAAGGTACCCCGCGTCCTGACCTTCGACGCGCACGACCTCCCGATCGACCTTCCGAAATTCGAACAGTTCCGTCAGCGCGGCGAGAACAAGCTCGAGCTGACTCTGCCCCAGCTCGCGCAAATCGGCAGTGATCCCAAGGCGACGGAAACGCAACGCGCGGTAAGCCGCTCGGCGTTCCACTTCCGCGTCGTGGAGGTGGCGACGATGTTCCTGCTGCCCTTCCTGGCGCTTGCGCTCGGCGTGCCGCCCAAGCGATCGACCTCGGCGCTCGGCGTGTTCCTGTCGATCGTGATGATCGTGACCTATCACAAGATCAACGAGTACGCCCAAGGCGTGGGCGTGCGTGGCGTGATCGATCCGATCATCGCGCTGTGGGGGCCGTTCCTGATCTTCGCCGGGCTGGTGTTCTGGATGTACTATACGATCGCCTACGTCCCCGGCGGCCAGCCGATCGGCGCGCTGGAGAAGTTCTTCGCCAAGGCGTGGAAGGCGATCGCCAAGCGGCTGCCCGGACGGCGGCGTAAGGCTGCGCACGCATGAACCCGATCACCGGCTTCTTCCCGTCGCGGACCATCTCGCTCTACATGGCGAAATCGTTCCTGATCAGCACTTTCGCCTTCCTGTTCGGGCTGGTGCTGATCCTCCAGACGCTCGACCTGCTCAGCGAATCGGGCCGAATCCTCGCGCATGCCGGCAATGGCGACGCTCAGATCTGGCGCTATGTCAGCCTGCGCACGCCCCAGATCATCGCGACCTTCCTGCCGTTCTCGGTGCTGCTCGGCACGATCATCACCCTCTCGACGCTCAACCAGAACAGCGAAGTGATTGCGATGAAGGCCTCGGGCCTTTCGGCGCATCAGGTGCTGGCGCCGCTGATGCTGGCTGGACTTGGTGTCGCCGCGATCTCCTTCACCTTCAACGATCGCGTCGTCTCGCGCGCCAGCGCGACGCTCGCGCAGTGGAAGAAGGTCGATTACGGCGTGCTGCCGATCGACCGCGGGGACCGCAGCAACGTGTGGGTGCGCGACGGCAGCCATCTCATTCACGCGCAGCAGATCAAGGGCCGCGGCGAGACCGCTCAGCTGGCCGACGTCACCGTCTATGAACGCGATGGCGCGGTGCTCAAGTCGCTGGTCCGCGCCAAGACCGGGCGGCGCGACGGCATGGGCTGGCGCGTCGACGATGCCGAGCGGTTCGACGTCGCCACTGGCCAACTCACGCCGCTGGGCAGCACCGTCGTCGGCGAGGGGGTGCGGCCCGATCAGTTCACGCTTTCCAATGTCGATGCCGAATCGATGTCGTTCGGCGCGCTCAAGGAAGCGATCGATGATCTGAAGGCCGCGGGCCGCCCGACCAAGGCGCTCGAAGGCTCGCTGTGGCACAAGCTCTCCGGCCCCCTGTCCGCGGTGCTGATGCCGCTGCTTGGCGCGGTCGCGGCGTTCGGCATCGCCCGGTCGGGCAAGCTGTTCGTGCGCGCGGTGATGGGGATGGGGCTTGGCTTCCTCTACTTCGTCGCCGACAATTTCGCGCTCGCGATGGGCAATCTGGGCGCCTATCCGCCCTTCCTCGCTGCGTGGGCGCCATTCCTGCTGTTCGCGATGATCGGCGAAGCGGTGCTGCTCAAGACCGAGGAATAAGCACATCGCGGCGATTGCGCTGCGGCTGTTTTCCGTCCAGTGTTTGATGTAGATGGCACACGAAGCCCTTGGGCCGAACGGAGACAATGATGATTTCGAAGCTGACCCTGGTCGCACTTAGCCTGACGGTGGCATCGCTTCCCGCGGCGGCCGAGGAACCCGCGCCCGCCTCGACCGAAGCCAAGCCCGCGCTGGCGGCCGACGCCAAGAAGATCTGCCGCCGGGTCGCGAGCACCGGAACGCGCCTGCCCAAGCGCTATTGCCGTACCAAGGCGGAATGGGAATCGGACGCGGAAGACGTGCAGCGCGATTTCCGCAACGGCCCGACCAACGGATCGCGCGGCGATCTCGCCACCGGCGCGCGCTAAGCGCCCGAAGCGCCCGCCCGGCGCGAATCGGGCATTTTCAGCATAACCGAAAGAGCCCCACGCGGTCCCGTCAGCCGGGCTGCGTGGGGCTCTTTCGTCTTATGGTCTCAGGACTTGCTGGAAGGGTCGATCGCGTGAATCACGCCGCGGTACAGCGCAGTCGCCGCCAAAGCCCGCAGCGACTGCAGATCGACGATTCCCGATTCGTTGGGGTTGGTGCACGGCTTGATCGCCTGCGCCAGCTGCTCGCCCGCATTGCGCTCCGCCGCGCTGCCCGGCCGGCTCAGCACCAGATCCTGCGCCGCCTTTGCGCGCCGCGCCGCGACACACAGCGCAAAATCCTCCGACGCATTCCGCGACGGAACCCGGACCAGCGCGGCCGAGACCCGCTTCCAGCCGACCTGAGCGACGTCCTCAGCGATGAACTGCTCGGCAAGCCCGGTAATGATGCTGGTGTAGCGCAACGTGATTTCGCTCGAACCACCGGTGCAATTGTCGCGGCCGCCATTGACCGATTCCAGCAGGTCGGTCTGATCCTTGCTGAGATAGGGCTGCGCGAGAACCTTGCGTGCCCAGCGCGGACGCGCCTTGGCAAGGCATTTGGAAAACTCGCGCATCGCGATCCGATCCTGCACCGCATCGGCGCTGGGCTGCAGCGTCGATGCGGGGGCGGCGCCCTGGACGGTTCCGGCAACGCTGGTCGCGGCGAGTGCCGCAGCTAGAATGAGCATCGACAGACCCCTTGGTTGTTACCGGGTCTTCATGCGCCGCAAATTTCCGCCCGACAAGATCGGGAAATGCACAAGCAGTCGCGGGCCGCGCTTTCAGCCGGCGCGCTGCTTCATCGTGCTCGTCGCCAGACGGCCCATGAGACCGCGCAGCGTCGGATAATTGGCGCCTTCATAGGTCGATCCCTGCCCGAGCGCCGCCGAGATGCGGCGGTGCGCTTCACTGAGCGCATGATAAGGCAGGCTCGGCAGCAGGTGATGCAGCGCGTGGAAGCGCAGGCCGACCGGCGCCCACAGATAGGGCAGGAAGCCGCCCGGCACATTGACGCTGTCGAGGAACTGCGCGGTGACGGTCAGCGGCTCGCCCTCATTCTCCCACAGATGCGCGACCAGCGTGCGCACCTGATTGAGAACCGCCGTCGCCGAAATCACGCCGAGGAAGATCGCGAACGCCTTGAGCGGGATCACCCCGGTCGCGACCAGCGCGATCAGCGCGATCGCCCACAGGCTCGCGCCGATTTCCTGCCAGCGCCACTGCTTCGCGAACTCGCCCTCCGGCGCGCGACGCTCATAGACCGGGTTGATCTGGAGGCCCGAATAGCGGCCGACGACGATCCGGCGCAGCTTGGGCGACAGCATCGACAGCGGGCCCAGCACGCCGAAGCGCAACAGCAGCCCGATCGGCATCAGCACCGAAACGAGCAGGAACACCGGCAGCGTCCACGGCTTCATCAGCGCGAGCGGCAAATATTCCGGATCCTCGACCGTTCCGTATTTGGTGCGGCTGTGATGGATGGTGTGGATACCCTCATACATGAACGACGGGAGCATCATCGGGATGCCCAGCAGCACGTTCCAGCCCACCCGGAAGCCGGGCAGCAACGAATGTTTGAGGTGCGTGATCTCATGAATGAACAGGCTGGCTCGATAGAGCGCGATCACCGCCAGCACGCCGCTGGCAATCGCCCAACCTGTCGAAGGCAGCAGGATCGCCCCGGCGAGCGCGGCATAGCCGAGCGCGGCCGAACCGAGAAAGTCGCTCCAGTAGATTAGCGGCTTGGGCGTCTGCAGGTCGCGAGTCAGTTCGGCGGCGGCGCGCAACATCGCGCGGTCGTCCGCGACGCCGGACAGGCGAATCTTCGCGCCCTGGACAGGCGCATCGGCACCGGACGCATCGAGGGTAAGCGTATTCATGGGCTTGGGCATTGGCATCAGATAGTGGCCATTGCGTGGCATTTCATCGGCCCTCCGGTGCAGTGACAGGCTTGCGATTGACTTGGCGGGCGCAATGCGTGACCGCTTTGACGGCCATCAACTGATGGCATTCACGACTTGCGCACCAACGAAAGGCGCCGCGCTTGGCCAACCCTGCCCTCACCGTCCGTCCGGTAAAGACCAAGGCGGATACCCGCGATTTCATCGAGCTCGCTTACCGCCTCAACCGCGGCGACCCCAATTGGGTGCCGCCGTTGCGCAGCGAAGTCGCCGGCACGATCAGTCCGAAGAAGAACGGCTGGTTCAGCCATGCCATCGCGCAACTCTTCCTCGCCGAGCGCGAGGGACGGGTCGTCGGGCGCATCTCCGCGCACATCGACAAGCTCGCGCTCGAAATGCCGGCCGAGCAGGGCTTGGGTCCCGGCACCGGCTTCTGGGGGCTGTTCGAGGCCGAGGACGCCGCTACCGCGCAGGCGCTGATCGCCGCCGCGGAAGACTGGCTGCGCGCCAAGGGCATGACCCGTGCGATCGGCCCGATCTCACTGTCGATCTGGGAAGAACCCGGCCTGCTGATCAAGGGCCATGATCATGCCCCGATGGTGATGATGGGGCATCACAAGCCGGCTTATCAGGGGTGGGTCGAGGGTGCCGGCTATCGGCCGGTCAAGCAGCTGCTAACCTATGACCTCGACATCACCAGGGAATTCCCCCCGCTCGTCCAGCGTATCGTCGCGATGGGGGAAAAGAGCGATCGCATCCGCATCCGCACCGTCGACAAGTCACGCTTCGATCAGGAGGCCGCGACGATCCTCGCGATCCTCAACGACGCATGGTCCGACAATTGGGGCTTCGTACCGCTGACCCAGCCCGAGATCGACGATGTCGGCAAGAAACTGAAGCCGCTGGTGTTCGAGGACCTGATCCGCATCGCCGAGCTGGACGGCGAACCGGTGGCATTCATGATCACGCTGCCCGACCTCAATGAGGCGATCGCGCCGCTGCACGGCAATCTGCTGCCGTTCGGCTGGGCGAAGCTGTTGCTGTGGCTGCGCAAGCCCAAGGTGCGCGGGATGCGGGTGCCGCTGATGGGCGTGGTCAAACGGCTGCAAGGCTCGCGAATGGCAAGCCAGCTGGCCTTCATGATGATCGAATATATCCGACGCTCGGCGATCGCCAACTATGGCGCGGTGCGCGGCGAGATCGGCTGGGTCCTCGACGATAATCAGGGGATGATCGCCATCGCCGATACGATCGAGAGCAGGGTCAACCGCGTCTATCAGGTCTACGCGAAGCCGCTCTGATTGCGGGTTGCGGCCCGGGGCATAGGGGAACCCCGGGCCGCCCCCTCATTGTCCAGGACCCGTTACTTCGGATCGAGGGGATCGAAACCGTCGCTGTCGAGCCATTCCGCGCGGGTCTTGCAAACCTTGGTGGCCAGACGCGAGCCGGTCCGGTTCTGCGCGACGCAGTAACGCTTGTCCTTTACCGGCTTGGCATCCGGGCTGGCCTGCGTGGCGGGCGCCGGCGTGCCGGGCTTGGTCTCGGCATGGGCGCCGGTGGTGGCAAGGCCGACGGCGAAAACGGCAGTAGTGAAACCCTTGAACATCGTACGCATGATACAGCTCCTCTTCTGCACCTGTGCGGGTCCAGGGATGACAACCTCCTGCCCGCCCCTGTGTTAGTGCATTATGCGTGCCAAACACTCGAAGTGAGCAAAATCAACACGTTAGCGTGTTGCTTTTGTTACGATGTGGAAATTATTCACTGAAACTTGGTGAAAACCACCAACCAGCGGGAAATCAGCCGCGCAGGCTGACCCAGGTCGGCGCGTGGTCGCTCGCCTTCTCGCGCCCGCGATAATCCTTGTCGACGCCGGCGCCGGTCAGCCGGTCGGCAGCGATGGGGCTGAGCAGCAGGTGGTCGATGCGGAACCCGGCGTCGCGCTGCCATGCGCCGGCCTGATAATCCCAGAAGGTCCAGATGCCGCCGGCCGGGAAGCGCGTGCGCAGCGCATCGGTCCACCCCTGCGCAACCAGCGCGCGATAGCCCTGCCGCGATTCCGGCTGCATCAGCGCATCGTCGGCCATCGCGCGAACCGAATAGACGTCGTCGTCATTGGGGATGACGTTATAGTCTCCCGCCAGCACCACCGGCTTCTCTTCGATCAGCAGCCCGCGCGCGTGCGCGGAGAGCCGCTCGATCCAGCGCAGCTTATAGTCGAATTTGGGTCCCGGGACCGGATTGCCGTTGGGCAGATAGATCGACGCGACGATCACGTCATTCACTTCAGCCTCGATATAGCGGCTATGCTCGTCCCCGGGCTCGCCCTCCAGCCCGCGGCGGCGTTCGACCGGGTCGTTGCCCTTCGCGAGGATCGCGACACCGTTAAAGCCCTTCTGGCCGTGCCACACCGCGCCATAGCCCGCCGCGCGGATATCCGCTTCGGGAAACCCCTCATCCGCCGACTTCAGCTCCTGCAAACAGACGACGTCCGGCTGCTGCTCGGTGAGGTACTCGATCAGGCGCGGGAGGCGCGCCTTGATGCCGTTCACATTATAGGTGACGATCTTCAACGGATCAGACCGAGAAGCTGGTGCCGCAGCCGCAGCCCGACGCGGCGTTGGGGTTGGTCACGCGAAACGCCGCGCCGCCGAGCGATTCGACGAAGTCGACGCTCGCGCCACGCACCAGATCGAGGCTGACCGGATCCACCACCAGCCGCACGCCGTCGGTCTCCGCGATCGCGTCATCGGCTTCGGCGCCCTGCGCCAGCTCGAATTTGTACTGGAACCCCGAGCAGCCGCCGCCCTCGACCGACAGGCGCAGGATGGCGGGCTTGCCTTGCTTGTCCGCGATGGCGGCGATGCGCGCCGCGGCGGACGGCGTCAGGCCGATCTCGGGGGATAGGGTGGTGACCATGCGAATGAGATAGGGAAGCGCGGCCAAACCCGCAACCGAAACGCCCCGACAACCGAAAGGGCCACAACAGGAAGGGGCCGCCCGGACAAGCCGGACGACCCCTCTCCCCTCTCCTGTTATCTCTTGAGCGTCAGTTGCCGGTCGCGGCGGTCAACTGGATGCGCGACGAGCGCTGCTGAATCTGGTCCAGAACATTGGCGTTCTGCATGAACGGCATCGGGTTCACGGCCGCGCCGTCGATGCGCACTTCATAGTGAAGGTGGCTGCCGGTCGAACGGCCGGTCGAGCCCATCAGGCCGATCAGCTGACCGCGGCGAACGCGGGTATTGGACGCGACGAGGATCTTCGAGAGGTGGCCGTAGCGCGTCTCGATGCCCTTGCCGTGATTGACGGTGATGAGGTTGCCATAGCCGCCGAAGCGTCCGGCGCGGCCGATCACGCCGTCGGCGGTCGCATAGATCGGCGTCCCGATCGGCCCGGGGATATCGACCCCGGCGTGCATCGCGGCCGAGCCGTGGAACGGATCCGAACGGACGCCGAAGCTGCTGGTCAGCTTGATATTGTCGACCGGCTGCATCGACGGGATCGCGATCACCGTCTGCTCGAGCACGTCGAGCTTCTGCCAGGTCTGGAAGAGCGAACGGAACTGCGCGTCGGCGTTGCCCTCGGCGGCAACGGTCGCGGCAGCGGCGGCCGCCTCGGCCGAAACCGGCTCGAACGGGCCGCCCATGCCGCCCGCGACATAGCGCTCGGGCTTGATGCCGAGGCTGCGCAGGTGACGCGCGGTCAGATGGATGCGGGCCTGCGCGGTCTTGCGCGCCTGCTCGGCGAGCTTGGCCTGACGCGCCTCGACCTCACGGAGCGGGGCGAGCACTTCGCGCGCCATCGCATTGTTCTCGGAAACGCGCGCGGCGGGGACCGGCGCGCCGACATCCTCGGGCGAGCCCTTGCCGGTCAGTACGCCGGCGATGATCTTCTGGCGCTGCTCGACGCGCGCGGCGTGGAGCTGGGCGGCCTGCTTCACCGCGGCGACGTCGGCCTCCATCTGGGCGACCTCGGCCTGCATCTTGGCGAGCTTCGCCTCGGGCGTCGAAGCCTCACCGGCGATGCCGCTTGCCTGCACCGCGCCGAACGCGGCCTGCGAGACGCCATAGGCGGAGAAGGTGACGGTAATCGCGGCGACACCGGCCAGAATGGCCTGGGTGCGCCCGGCGACGCTGAAACGCTTCAGGTCGCGGCCGTCATGAAAAATGAAATCACGGGTGGTGAAGAAGTTACGGAACCGCGTTGCAAAGTTCGCGTTAAGTGGAGTGCTGACCATGAGTCCCCGGCAACCACAGACACGCGCCAACAGCGGCACACGCCTTCGTTAAAACCTAAAACCTGTCGGGAGCAGCCCCTCCGCACCTGACGAAGTTCGTTAGAACGAGCCGATCAGTCCGGGGCAAGCGCTGCGTAATAATCGCGCGTCAAACCGGCTGTCGCACGCGCCGAGTCGTTGAACGGTGGCTTAATGGAGCCCCGGAAATAGCGTTCGAGCAGTGACCGCCACTCCGCTTCGGGGGCGATTCGGCGCTCCGCGCAGCATGATTCGAACCATCGCGTGCCCGCTGCGACATGGTTCACTTCATCGCTCAAAATCCGGCGCAGAATCCGCGCGGTAGCGTCGTCACGAGCCGCTTCGAAGCGCTCGATGGTCACCGGTGTCACATCAAGCCCGCGCGCTTCCAGAACCATCGGCACCACCGCCAGCCGCGCGGCTGGGTCGTGGGCGGTCGCTTCGGCGGCTTCCCACAATCCGGCATGCGCGGGCATCGCGCCATAATGGCTGTCCAACTGCCGCAGCCGCCGGTCGAGCAGCGCGAAGTGAATCGCCTCGTCCGCGCCGACCCGCATCCAGTCGTCGGTGAAGGCGCGGGGAAATTGCGCGCCGAAACGCCCGGCCATGTCGAACGCCAGATCGATCGCGATGAACTCGATATGCGCAAGCGCATGGATCAGCGCGATCCGTCCGCGCTCCGATCCGCCGCGGCCGCGCTTGGGCATGCGATTGGGCGGCAGCAGCTCGGGGGTCGCCGGCCAGGCGGGCCGATCGGGCATCGCCACGTCGAAGTCATGCGCCAGCCGGCCCAGCCGCCAGTCGCGCGCGGCCTTTCGCGCCGCCGCGACCTTGGCCATGGGATCCGCCGTCAGCAGCACTCCGCGCACTGCCTGCGCCACCGTCTGCATCAGCGCGCCACCAGTTCCTTCGCCGCCGCCAAGACCGCCTCGACATGCCCGGGAACGCGCACCTTGCGCCAGACATGCGTCAGCTTGCCGTCCGCGTCGAACAGGAAGGTCGAGCGGTCGATCCCCATATATTTACGGCCGTAGAGCGACTTTTCGACCCAGCTGCCGAACGCCTCGAGCACCTTGCCGTCGGGATCGCCCGCCAGCGGCACGGTGAGGTCGTACTTGGCGATGAACTTGCGGTGCTTCGCCGCGGTGTCGCGCGACACGCCGAGCACCTGCACTCCGAGCGCGTCGAACGCCGCCTTCTCCGCGCTGAATTCCTGCGCCTCACGCGTGCAGCCCGCGGTATCGTCCTTGGGGTAGAAATAGAGCAGCAGCGGCGCGCCCGCATAGCGCTCCAGTGCGAAGGGCTTGTCGTCGCTGTCGAGCAGCTCGACCGCCGGGATCCGGCCGCCAATTTCGATCGTCATACGCTCTGCTCCTGCTGTTCGGATACCATGGCCCATGCGGCCGCCACGTCCTGCCGATGCCGCTCGAGCGCGGCAAGCACCGCATCCCAATCGCTCGCGCCCACCGCGTGCGCCACGACCGGCCGGGTCGCCGGCGCGGGCGGCTGCGCGTCGGGCGCGACCAGACGGAGCGTCACCAGCAGCCGGGTCAGGAAATCATGCGCCGCCGCCAATTCACCCGACAGCAGCCCTTCGCCCGCCAGCAGCGCGATCGCGCGTCGCAGATTGGGATCGAAGCCGGCACGGCTCACCAGCTGCCGCGTGTGCACCGCGAATTCGAGGTCGACCAGCCCGCCGGGCAACAGCTTGGCATCGAGCGGTCCGGCCGGCGGCTTGTGCGCGGCCATATCGCCCCGCATTTTCCGCGCATCGGCGGCGATGTCACGCGCGGGCCGCTCGCCGTGCAGCACCGCGTCGATCACCGACTGCACCTGCGCGCGAGCCTCCGCCGACCCAAACACCGGCCGGGTGCGGGTCAGCGCCATATGCTCCCATGTCCAGGCGTCCTCACGCTGATACTTTGCGAAGCCGTCGAGCGACACGACCAGCGGCCCCTGCCCGCCCGAAGGCCGCAACCGGGTATCGACCTCATACAGCGCGCCCGCGGCGGTCGCCACCGACAGCGCCGCGACCACCCGCTGAGCGAGGCGATTGTAATAGGTGACCGCTCCAAGCGGCTTTTCACCATCGGATTCGGCGAGGTGGTCGCCGGTGAACAGAAAAATGAGGTCGAGATCGGAGGCATGGGTCAGCGCCCCGCCGCCGAAGCGGCCCAACGCCAGCACCACCAGCTCGCTCTCCGGAACCCGGCCATGACGCACCGCGAACTCGTCGATCGCCGCCTGCGCGAGCACCTGAAGCGCCGCCTCGGCAACCCGGGCATAGCCGGCCGAAACGTCCAGCGGATCGCTCGCCCCGGCCACGATCTGCGACCCCAGCGCAAAGCGCTTCTCGCCGACCAGCCGGCGCACACGATCGAGCAGCCGCTGATAATCGTCCCCCGCCTCGGCCGCGCCCAGCTCGGCGGCGAGCGTCGCGACATCGCCCACCGGGGCGAGCGCGGTCGCGTCGATCAGGCCATCGATCAGTTCCACTCGTCGGGCCAGCGCTTCGGCCAGCGTCGGTGCGTGGCTGAGGATCGTGCTGAGCAGTTCGGTCAGCCTTGGGCTGGCTTCGAGCAGGTTGAACAGGTTGAGCGCGCTCGGCAGCCGCGAGAGGATCGTGTCGAGCCGCGCCAGCGCCTGATCGGGGCCGGGCGCGGAGCCCATCGCCGCGATAAGGCGCGGCAATACCGTTTCCAGCGCCGCGCGCGCGGGCCCGCTGCGCAGAGCCGGATAGCGCGCGTCGCGCCACCCCGCCACCAGCCGCGCCGCCGCCTCGGTGTCCGCGAACCCCGCCGCCTTGCACGCCTGTTCGACGCCGGACTCGTTCACCGCCACCTGTGCGGTTCCGTCAGGCGCGTCGTCGAGGGAATCGTAAACCCGGCCGACGAACTCGACATGCGGGCGCAGCAGGTCGAGCAACGCCGCGCCGTCCGCCAGTCCGTGCAGCCGCGCAACACGCTCGAGCCCCTCTCCTTCGGGAAGCTGATGCGTCTGACGGTCGTCGATCATCTGCACGCGATGTTCGATCGTGCGCAGCAGGATATAGGCGTCGGCGAGCTTCGCGGCGTCGCCCGCATCGATCCGCCCGGCCGCCGCCAGCGCCGCGAGCGCGTCGAGCGTCGCCGGCGCGCGCAGCGCGGGATCGCGGCCGCCATGGATCAGCTGGTGGATCTGCGCGAAGAACTCGATCTCACGGATACCGCCGCGTCCGCGCTTCAGATCATAGCCGGGTCCGAACGCCTGCCCCTGCGCGTGATGATCGCGGATCCGGCGCGAGATGCCGCGGATCTCGCGGATCGTTCCATAGTCCAGCGCGCGCCGCCACACGAAGGGGCGGATGGTCTCGAGGAACTGGCGCCCCAGCTCCGCGTCCCCCGCCGCCGCGCGCGAACGGATGAACGCGGCACGTTCCCATGGCAGCGCCTGCGATTCATAATAGGTGATCGCCGCTTCGGCCGGCAGCACGATCGGCGTCACCTCGGGTGAAGGACGAAGCCGCAAGTCGATGCGCAGCACATAACCATCCGCGTCGCGCGCCTGAAGCAGTTCGACCACGCGCCGCCCGACGCGCACCGCTGCTTCCTCGGGCGCCTCGCGCTCGCGGTGCGGGAAGGTCGCCGGGTCGAAGATCAGGATCGGGTCGATGTCCGACGAATAGTTGAGCTCGCGGCTGCCCTGTTTGCCCAGCGCGATCGCGGCGAAGCCGTCGGGACCGGCGCCCGGCACCCGCTCGGCCACGGCGGCGCGGATCGCGGCGTCGAGGGCATAGTCCGCGAAATCGGAGAGCGCCTGTGTGGCCGTGCGGAAATCGAGCAGGCCCGCGAGATCGCCCAGCGCCACGCTCAGGGCAAGGCGCCGCCGTTCGATCCGCAGCCGCTTGCCCACCGCCATCGCCGGGTCGTCGATCCGCACGCCCGCCAGCGGATCGGCCAGCACATCGGGCAATCGCGCGAGCAGTTCGGACTCGCGTTCGATCAGGTGCGCCAGAAAGGGCGACCAGAGCCGCGCCCGCTCGATCGCGTCACGCAGCGCGCCCGCATCGCCGTTCATCCCATCCATCGCCAACGGGTCAGGCGATGAAAGTGTACGATGTCAAGCAACAAAACCGGTAATTGGTCGTTTGAATGTTCATGGTTCGTCACGCGTCATCACAGGGCACTGCGCAGCCGCCAGCCGGCTACCGCGTCGAGTTGCAACGCCCGCACGATGCGATCGGCGTCGTACTGCGCGATTCCTATCTGCGCGATATCGAGTTGCCCGAGGATATGGCGATGCTGTTGCGGCGGATGAACGGCACCCGGCACGAAAACCGCTGAGTGCGTGCGTCAGCGCTCGCGGCTTAGCTGATCGACCTCATCCATGATCGTGTCGAGCGCGGTGCGTCCGTCGCTCTCGCTCTCGCGGCGCGAAGGGAGGTTGCCGTCGTTCATCAGCGCTTCGAGCGCGACGCGACCGCGCGCGACGCGGCTCTTGATCGTGCCCACCGCGACGCCGCAGATTTCGGCCGCCTCCTCATAGGCGAACCCGCCCGCGCCGACCAGAATCAGCGCCTCGCGCTGCGGCTGGGGCAAGTGCAGCAACGCGCGCTGCATATCCGCGAGATCGACATGCCGATCCTGCGCCGCGGGCGCGGCGAGCAACCGGTCCGCGACCAAATCGTCCCACTCACCGCGAAATCGCGACCGCCGCATCTGACTAAGATACAGGTTGCGCAGGATGATGAAGGTCCAGGCGCGCATGTTGGTGCCGGCCTGAAAGCGCTGACGCGCCGCCCATGCCTTGAGCAGTGTCTCCTGAACCAGATCGTCGGCGACGTCACGGCTTCCCGAGAGCGAACGCCCAAAGGCGCGCAGATGCGGAATCACCAGACCTAGCTGTTCCTTGAACTCCGGATCGGAGAGCGAGACATGCTCGGCCGGCGGCGCGCCTTCTTCGCCTTCCTGGTCGGTGTCGGTCATTCGGGTCCGTTCTTGTTCGCCGGCGGAACGCGGCTTCGTTTCAGATAGATACGCTGGGCGCACCCGCCTCTCAACCCGCTCGTATCAGCAGGTAGACGGCATAGATGATGATGATCAGAACCAACGAGACCGACAGGATATAGCGGGTCATATGCGGCGTGGCGCCGGCCCGGGCACGCTCGGTGTCGATGTGCATGGGTTCGTTGGGATCAACCATGCAGCATCAACACGCGAGAACCGTTTTGGCTCCGTAAGAAATGGAACCCCGCCCCAAAATCCTAGTTCGCCGGCACCGTCGACTGATCGAAGAACAGCGCCTGACTGATCGCCGCCTTCACGGTCGATCGCTGGAACGGCTTGGTGATCAGGAAGGTCGGCTCGGGCCGCTCGCCCGTCAGCAACCGCTCAGGGAAGGCGGTGATGAAGATCACCGGCACGTTGAACTGGGCAAGGATGTCCTTCACCGCGTCGATGCCCGAACTGTCGTCTGCGAGCTGGATGTCCGCGAGCACCAGCCCCGGCCGGTCGTCCAGCGCCAGCGCCACCGCCTCGTCGCGGGTTACCGCGACCCCGGTGACCTCATGCCCCTGATCGCGCACGATCGTTTCCAGATCCATCGCGATCAGCGGCTCGTCCTCGATGATGAGGACGCGTGCAC
>DATIGZ010000494.1:0-15041 GCA_035481255.1 Sphingomonas sp.
GTGCTGGTGGGCGGAAATGGCAATGACCGGCTCGAGGGCGGGTTCGACGCTGACTATATGGTCGGCGGCCTTGGTGATGACACCTATGGCGTCGATGAAGTCCTCGACAGGGTGATCGAGTTGGCGGGCGAGGGCACGGATACCGTCCGAGCGAGCTTCACCTATAGCCTGGGCGACGCGCTAGAGAACCTGACGCTGACCGGCACGACGGCGATCGACGGTTTCGGCAATTCCAGCGGCAATGTGATCATCGGCAACAATGCAGCGAACAAACTCTACAGCGGCAGCGGCACTGACGATCATGGCACCGATATCGACGCGCTAAGCGGGGGCGGCGGGGACGACCTGCTTTCAATCGGCTATGGCGACAGCGCCGATGGCGGCGCGGGCCGCGACGGGCTGCGCATCTCGCTGCGTGGCGCCACCTCGGGCGTGTCGTTTGACACCAGCGCGCTGGTCAGCGGACAGACGATGACGCTGGGCGGTGGGACGCTGACCGGGATCGAATTTGTGTCGCATGTCACCGGCACGGCATTCAGCGATCAGTTCCTTATCCACACGCAAAGCGGGTTGCTGACGATCGACGCGGGTGACGGCGACGATGTGGTTTCCAATCTCGCGACTGTGATCGAGTTCTTCGGCGGCAATGGCGATGACCGCTTCATCAGCGGTGCCGGCGGCGACTATGTCGATGGCGGCGCGGGGATCGACACGGTCGATTATCGCAATGCCCAGGGCGGCCTGTGGGTGCAGCTCGAGGGCGCCACGCCGGGCAGCGCGGGCTTCGGCGGTGGCGATACGCTGATCGGCATCGAGCGGGTCGACGGATCGGCCTTTGCCGACGTGCTGATCGGGGACGGCAACGACAATGTGCTTCAGGGCATGAGCGGTGACGATACGCTGCGCGGCGGCGGCGGAAACGATTCGCTCGTCGGCGGTAACGGCGCCGACACGCTGACCGGCGGTTCGGGCAACGACCAGTTCGTCTTCAACACCGCGCCGGGTGCCGGGCAGGCCGATACGATCACCGACTTCGTTTCGGGCAGCGATGGGTTGCGCTTCGACGATGCGGTGTTCGCTGGTCTTACGCCCGGCGCGCTCCCGCCCAGCGCGTTCCACCTCGGCACCAGCGCGCAGGATGCCGACGACCGGCTGATCTATGATCAGGCGACCGGATCGCTGTGGTATGATTCCGACGGCAACGGAGCCGGCGCGGCGGTGCTGGTGGCCTCGCTTGGTGCGGGAACGATGCTTGCGGCAAGCGATATCGGCGTCTTCTGAGTGGGATGTGCGAAACCGCGCACAATGCCCCTTGACCCGGTGGCCGGCTTTGCCTAGTCGGCGCGCTCGCTTGATGGCCCCTTCGTCTAGCGGTTAGGACGCGGCCCTTTCACGGCTGAAACACGGGTTCGATTCCCGTAGGGGTCACCAGCGGTTTTGAAGCCATGCACGGCATGGTTTGGACCGGCTGGTGATGGTGGCGACGGTCGCCAACGGGGCGGCGCTCCCGCACTTCCGGCTCGTCAGTCCGCCCAGGCGGCGTCTTCGATATGGATTTCCGCCGCGGGCCTTGCACCCCAATCATCGATCTTCGCGCGGCCGGCGATCCATAGTTTTCGATCGCGTGGCGCACCAAGCAGCGCAAGCCCAAGTGGCGTGTCGGCGGCGCGGAACGCGACGCATTTGATGCTGCGCCCGTCCTCGCCCGCGACGATCGCTCGGACATGGCCGTTGCCGACGATATCGCACTTGATGATGCGCACGGGACCGGCGGCGACGCGGGGGGAGGGCCAGCCCATGCCATAGGGGCCGCCGGCTTCCATCGCGTTGACGAGGTCCGGGTTGACTCCGCCCGGCGCCAGCACCGCGTCGAGCAGCAAGGCACGCTCTCCGGCGGCGCGCGCGACAGTGTCGGCGAGCTTGGCTTCGAGGAAGGCGGCGAATTCGGCGATCTGCCCCTCGGCCACCGTGACCCCCGCCGCCATTGCGTGCCCGCCGCCCGCGATCAGCAGTCCGGCCTCCTTCGCCGCGAGGATCGCCGCGCCAAGATCGACGCCCGCAATCGAGCGGCCCGACCCCTTGCCGATCCCGTCCTCGCCGATCGCGATGACGATCGCCGGGCGGCCGAGCTTCTCCTTGAGCCGTCCCGCGACGATCCCGATCACGCCGGGATGCCAGCCGCGCGCCGCGACCACCGCCACCGCGCCCTCGGCCTCCATCGTCTCAGCCGATTGCTGCACCTCCGCCTCGATCGCGCGGCGTTCCTCGTTGAGCCGGTTGAGCTCCTCGGCGATGCCGCGCGCCTCGTCGGCGTCCTCCGTCGTCAGCAGCCGCACGCCGAGGTCGGACTTCCCGACGCGCCCGCCCGCATTGATTCGCGGACCCAGCGCGAAGCCGAGATCGGTCGCGGTCGGCGCGCGGGTGAGGCGGCTTGCCTCGATCAGCGCGTTCATGCCGATGTTACGCCGCTGTGCCATGACCTTGAGGCCCTGCGCCACGAACGCCCGGTTCAATCCCTTGAGCGCAGCCACATCGGCCACGGTCCCGAGCGCGACGATATCGAGCAGGTCGAGCAGCTTGGGCTCGGCGCGATCGGCGAAGAAACCGCGCCCGCGCAGTACGCGCACCAGCGCCGCTCCCAGCAGCCACGCGACCCCGACCGCGGCGAGATGGCCGTGCTCCCGGCCTTCCTCCTCATCGAGCCGGTTGGGGTTCACCAGCGCCAGCGCGACCGGCAGTTCCGAAGCGCATTTGTGGTGATCGACCACGATCACTTCCGCGCCCGCGTCCCTGGCCTCGGCCAGTGCATCGAACGCCATCGCGCCGCAATCGACCGTGACGATCAGGTCGGCGCCCTCGCGCTTCAACCGCACCAGCGCCTCGCCCGAGGGGCCGTAGCCCTCCATCAGCCGGTCGGGGATGTACGCGCGCGGATTGAGGCCGAGGTCGCGCAACAGGCGGACCAGCAGTGCCGCCGACGTCGCGCCGTCGACGTCATAGTCGCCGAAGATCGTTACCGCCTCGCCGCGCTGGACCGAATCGGCCAGCCGCTCTGCCGCCGTGTCCATGTCGCGGAAGATCGACGGATCGGGCATGAAGGCGCGGATGCTGGGGCTGCGATGCGCCTCCAGTTCCTCGCGCGCGCAGCCGCGGGTCAGCAGGAGCTGAGTCACCAGATCGTCGGGCGCGAAGCCGGGGTCGCGCGCGTCCGCCGCCAGCCCGCGCCAGCGCCAGGGCTGGCCGAGGATCGAGCTGTGAACGTTGAGCACGGGAGTCATCGCGATGCCTTAGCGCGGATCGGCGGTGAGGGGAATCGCGTCGCCCGCCGGCCGGATCAGCGGTCTCAGCGCATCGCGCCACGCGGCATAGCCGGCACCGGTCAGGTGCATGCCGTCCCATGTATAGTCCGGCTTGAGCCGCCCGCCGGCGGCCATCGAGCGGTTGAGGTCGAGCCAGATCGCCCCATGCCGCGCCGCGATGCCCGGAAGCGCGGCATTGAACGCCTGCTGGCGGCCGCGCTGCTCATCGTCGCAGCGGACGCCGCAGCCGAGCGAGGGCTGAACATAGACCAGCGCGCCACCGCTTCGCAGGATCGCGATCGCCTTGTCATAGAGCGGCAGAATCTCGTCGGGCCGGTTGCCCGATACGATGTCGTTGATCCCGACCAGAACGAAAATCTGTTTGGCACCCATTTGCGCGACGCGTGGTGCGCGGCGCAGCAGCCCGGAAACGGTATCGCCGCCGACGCCGCGATTGACGATCCCGGCGTCCGGAAACATCTCCTGCCAGCGACCGCCGGCGGTCACCGAATCGCCCAGCATCACCACCTGCGGACGGGTGTCGAGGATGAGATCGGCATCGGCGACGGTGTAAGCGTCGGGATTGGTGAACAATGCGCGTTTCTCGGGCTCGTCACGCTCGACCCCGTTCTTCAGCGTGCGCAGCGCCTCATAGGGAAACACCTGATAGAAGCCGACGGCCGTGCCCCAGAGGAAGGCGGCGAGGACGAGAAGCGCGATCAGCGCCAGCCGGATGCGTGACATGCAGGCTGGATAGCCAGCTATCCCGCGGGGGTACAGGGCCGGGCGTGCGCGGCGTCAGTCCTCAAGGATTCGGCTGTGCGTCCGCGTGTCGCGCATCCTGAGGTACACGATCAGCGACACCCCGATCATCGCGGTCACATACCAGTAAAACCCGCGCTCCATCCCCTGATTCTTGAACCACAAGGCGACATATTCCGCGGTGCCGCCAAAGATCGCGTTGGCCAGCGCATAGGGCAGGGCGACGCCGAGCGTGCGGATATGCGCCGGGAACAGCTCGGCCTTCACCACCGCATTGATCGAGGTGTAGCCGGTGACGATCACCAGCGCGCCGAGCATCAGCGCGAAGGCCGCCCAGACGCTGGTCACGCTCTCCAGCGCGGTGAAGATCGGATAGGTGCAGAGCACGCCCAGCACGCCGAACCCGACCATCAGTGGCTTGCGCCCGATCCGGTCGGACAGCGCGCCCGCGAGTGGCTGGATGCACATGAACACGAACAAGGCCGCGGCGTTGATTTCCGACGCGGTCTCGCGGTCGAAGCCCGACGTGTTGACGAGGAATTTCTGGAGGTAGATCGAATAGGCGTAGAAGGCGAGCGTGCCCCCGGCCGTCAGCGCCATCACCAGCAGAAACTCGCCCGGATGCTCCTTGAGCAGCGCCAGCGCGCCGGTCTTGCGCCCTTCGGCCTTGGCGTTGTGGAAGCTCTGCGTCTCGGAAAGGCCGCGGCGCAGCCAGAAGACGATCACCGCCAGCGCGCCGCCGATGAAGAAGGGGATTCGCCACCCCCAGCTTTCCAGCGCTGCCTCGCTCATCGACGCCTGAAGGATCAGCAGCACGGTGAGCGCGATCAGCTGGCCCGAGATCAGCGTGACGTACTGGAAGCTGGAGAAGAAGCCGCGGCGTTTCTTGCCCGCCATTTCGGACAGATAGGTCGCGCTGGCACCATATTCGCCGCCGATCGACAGACCCTGCATCAGCCGCGCGAAGACCAGCAGGGCAGGGGCCGCCCATCCGATCGTCGCATGGCCGGGCGTCACCGCGATCAGCAGCGATCCCGCGCACATCAGCGACACCGACAGCGTCAGCCCCGCCTTGCGCCCATATCTGTCGGCATAGACGCCCATCAGCCAGCCGCCGATCGGCCGCATCAGGAAGCCGACCGCGAACACCGCGGCGGTGTTCATCAACTGAGTGGTGGGATCCCCCTCGGGGAAGAAATGCGGCGCGAAATAGAGGGTGAAGGCGGCATAGGCGTACCAGTCGTACCATTCGACCAGGTTGCCCGCCGACCCGCCCAGGATCGATTTCAGCCGTTGGCGGGTGTCGTACGCACCGCCCGTTTCGCTCATGCCGCTGGTCCCCATGGAGCGACCTTAGCCGCTCGCACGCCTCAGAACAGCCCCGGAACCTCGCGCTGCGGCGTGGTCGGCCGGTCGGGCATCAGCAGCTCCATCGCACGGTCGTCGAGGCGCACGCGGTCCGCTTGCGGGGCGAGGCCGGTGCCGCTCGCCGGCGCGGATGCGGTCGCGGTGATCGCCGTGCAGGCGCGGCCGGCGAGGAAGTCGAGCGCGGCGCGGGTCGATGCCTCGGCCGGGTCGCCCAGCGGACGACTGATGTCGTCGCTCGCTCGGCAGGTCGCGCCCATGAAGGCGGCGAGCCCGTCATAATAGGCGCCCTGATGGTTGGCGTTCTCAAGCGCGAAGGCGACCACGCGCAGCCGGTCATCGCACGCCGCCTGATCGATCGCGATCTGCCCCACCGGCTTACCATAAGTGTTGGTGCCGACCAGCGCCGACCGGTTGCCGAGATAGGGGATGAAGGTGTTCATCACCAGTTCGCTCGCCGAAGCCGACCCGCCGGTGCCGATGAACGCCACGCGGGTCGGCGTGATCGATTGCGGCTGGGGCGCGAAATAGGTGGTTTCGTTGTTCGACGCCTTGGACGCGCGGAAGGTGACGAAGCTGGAGACGGTCGACGTCGTCTTGTCCGCGCCCAGCAGGTTGTTGACGAGCTCCGCCACGGAGACCAGTCCGCCGCCATTATAACGCAGGTCGATGATCACTTCGGTGATCCCTTGAGACCTGAAATTGGCGAAGGCGTTACGCAGTGGCGTCTCCGCCGTGGTGATGAAGGTGCGCAGGTTGATATAGCCGACCTTCTTGCCGCCATCGTCGAGCACCTTGGCTCCATAGCGCGAGGAGACGGGCGTCAGGCTGAAATCAGCCATGCTGATGGTCACGTTGCGCGTGCTCGCGGTATCGCGCACCTGGAAGGTGCGGGTGGTGCCCACCGCGGCGGTGCCGAGCGCGTTGTTGAGGCCAGCGACGCCTTCGCTCGCCAGAATCGAGGCGACGGTGCGCAGGGTCCCCGCGCTGGTCCCGATCGACACGATCTCGGTGCCACGATCGACCCCGGCGGTCAGCGCGGGCGCGCCCTCGAACGCTTCGGTGATCAGCAGCCGGTTCGACGCGTCGAGCGCGAGTCGGAAGCCATAGCCCGCGCTCGATCCCGAGGCGTAATAGGCGTTCTCTTCGGCGATCGAGGTGATGTAGGTGAAATAGCGGTCCTTGCGCTGCGCTCGCGCGGTCGCGGTCAGCGCGTCGATATAATCCTGCACCGTCGCATAGGCGGCCGGGTTCAGCGCGGCGGGCAGCGTGTCGGGGAACAGATACCATTCGTTCATCTGCGCGGCGACCCAGTCCTGCCGCGCCCGCAGCGAGCAGGTGCCCGTCGGAGTCGGGGTGGGGGCCGCGCCGGTTCCGCCACCACCGCCGCCGCCGCAGCCGGAGAGCAGGGCGAGGATCGCGGTCATCGCGGTCAGGCGGCGGATTGTTTTGCTGGGTACGCGTTTCATTTCAGTACCTTACCTCGACCGGCCAACCTCGTCAGCCGCAAATGGCACAGGCGCGCCACGATCATATCCCGATCATCTCCTTCGCGCGGCAAAAGGCAAGCGCGATCGGGGCGTGCGCCCTTGTGTTTCAGGGGGCTCCCTGCTAGTGGCGCGTCCCAACGCCCGGGACAAATGTCTCGGCGAACCCTTTTCTATTGAATATGATTCGGAGTTGAGACGGGCTTATGCAGATCATCGTTCGCGACAATAACGTCGACCAGGCGCTGCGGGCGCTCAAGAAGAAGCTGCAGCGTGAAGGCGTTTATCGTGAGATGAAGCTGCGCCGTCACTATGAGAAGCCGAGCGAGAAGCGCGCCCGTGAGCGTGCTGCCGCGGTTCGCCGCGCGCGCAAGCTCGAGCGTAAGCGCATGGAGCGTGACGGCGCCCGTTAAGGTGCCGTTCCCGTCTCGCGCGCGCGTGGCGGTGTGACCTTTGTGACTTTCCGCCGCGCGGCCCGCGCGGCAACCCGGGATAGCTGATCCATGTCGTCCGTGACCGCCGTGCCGATTCCGCCGACCAGGCGCAGCTATCTCGTCTGGCTCTGGACCGGGATTGTCGTTGCGGTGGCGATCGCTGTGGCGCTCGCGTGGTTCGGTACCAACACCCCGGCGATTCGGGGTGCGCTGCCGAATGACAAGTTCCTGGCGGCGAACAAGAGCCAGTCGGGCGTGATCGAGACCGCCTCGGGCCTTCAGTATGAGGTGCTCAAGGAAGGCACGGGCGGTAGCCCGACCGACGGCGACATCACGCTATCGATGTACAAGGGCACGCTGCGCGACGGCACTCAGTTCGACGCCAGCCAGCAGCCGACTCCGCTGCCCGTCACCGGCATGATCCCGGGCTTCACCGAGGCGCTCAAGCTGATGAAGAAGGGCGGCAAGTACCGCCTGTGGATCAAGCCCGAGCTGGGCTATGGCGCTGAAGCGCGCCGCGACCAGCAGGGCAAGGAAGTGATTCCGGCCAATTCGCTGCTGGTGTTCGAGGTCGAGCTTTTCGAGTTCATGCCGCAGGCGCAGTTCATGCAGATGATGCAGCAACAGCAGCAGATGGGCGGTGGCATGCCGGGCGGCCCGCCTCCGGGCGCAGCCCCGCCGCAGGGCCGCTGATTCGCCGACGCGCGTGATTCGCTGTCTGCTCGCAACGGCGGCACTGGCGGCTGCCGTGCCCGCCCTGGCCCAGACCGCTGCGGTTCCGGCCAGCCCGGCTGCTGCCTTCCTCGCCGCGAATCGGGCGAAGCCGGGCGTGGTCGAGACCCCTTCGGGCCTGCAATATCAGGTGCTGGCGCCAGGTGACCGCGGCACGAAGCCCGGCGATACCGACGTCGCGCTGGTCGTCTATGAGGGCCGGCTGACCGATGGCACCCTCTTCGACAAGTCGCCCTGGTTCGTGCCGATGCCGGTCAGCGCGGTGGTGCCCGGTTTTGCCGAAGCGCTGAAGCAGATGCCCAACGGCTCGCGCTATCGCTTCTGGATCAAGCCCGAACTGGCCTATGGCGCCGCGGAGCAAAAGGATGGCGAAGGCAAGGTCGTCATCCCCGCCAATGCGGTACTGGTGTTCGAAGTCCGCATGCTCGATTTCATCCCCGCCGCGAAATATTATGCGCTGATGAACGGCTCGCCCACCGGCGGCTGACCGCCGGGCGCCGCCATTGCGAGGCCGCTCGCCGCGAACCTTGGTCTTTGCTGCGCGTCACCGTTGTTTCCCCCGCCGCCATCGACTAGGGCGGCACCCGTTACAAAGCGGGGAATTGGCCGGAATATGAAGGGCATCATTCTGGCGGGGGGCAGCGGAACGCGCCTCTATCCCGCCACGCTGGCGATTTCGAAGCAGCTGCTGCCGGTCTTCGACAAGCCGATGATCTACTATCCGCTGTCGGTGCTGATGCTCGCCGGGATCCGCGAGATCCTGATCATCTCCACTCCGCGCGACCTGCCGATGTTCGAAGCCCTGCTGGGCGACGGCTCGGCCTTCGGGGTCAGCTTCAGCTACGCGGTTCAGCCGCAGCCTAACGGGCTTGCCGAGGCGTTCGTGATCGGCGCCGATTTCGTGAACGGCGGCCCCAGCGCGCTGATCCTGGGCGACAACATCTATCATGGCGACAAGATGGGCGAGAAATGCCGCGTCGCCGCCGAGGCAGCCGCGCAGGGCGGCGCCAATGTCTTCGCCTATCATGTCGACGATCCCGAGCGTTACGGCGTGGTCTCGTTCGATCCCGACAGCGGTCGCGCGACCAGCGTCGAGGAAAAACCCGCCGAGCCCAAGTCCAACTGGGCGATCACCGGCCTTTATTTCTACGACAAGGACGTCGTCGATATCGCCCGGTCGATCCAGCCCTCGGCGCGCGGCGAGCTGGAGATCACCGACGTCAACCGCACCTATATGGAGCGCGGCGACCTCAACATCACCCGCCTCGGCCGCGGCTATGCCTGGCTCGACACCGGCACGCATGAGAGCCTGCACGAAGCTGGATCGTTCGTCCGTACGATCGAGCACCGCACCGGCATCAAGATCGCCTGCCCCGAGGAGATCGCGCTTGAGCTCGGCTGGCTCGATGGCGATGACGTGCTCCGCCGCGCCGCCAGCCTCGGCAAGACCGGCTATGCCGATTACCTCAAGAAGCGCGTCGCGAGCCTTTCATGACCCAGTTCAACCGTCTCGCCATTCCCGATGTGATCGAGGTCGCGCCGCCCAAATATGGTGACCATCGCGGCTGGTTTTCGGAGGTGTTCAAGCTCTCGGCGTTCGCTGCCGAAGGCGTGGGTATCGACTGGATCCAGGACAATCAGAGCTTCTCGGCGCAGGTCGGCACCGTCCGCGGGCTGCACTTTCAGGTGCCGCCGGTGGCACAAGACAAGCTGGTGCGCGTGCTGCGCGGATCGATCTACGACGTCGCGGTCGATATCCGGAAGGGCTCGCCGACCTATGGCCAATGGGTCGGGGTCGAGCTGTCGGCGGAGAAATGGAACCAACTGCTCGTGCCGATCGGTTTCGCGCACTGCTTCATGACGCTGACCCCGGATACCGAGGTGCTCTACAAGGTCAGCGGCCCCTATTCGAAGGAGCATGAGGGCGCGATCCTGTGGAACGACCCTGATCTTGGCATCGACTGGCCCGACCTTGGCGTCGAGCCGACCCTGTCGGACAAGGATTTGGTCGCGCCGCGGCTCAAGGATTTCGATTCCCCGTTCGTCTACGAGGGCTGAACCAGATGCAGACCATCCTCGTCACCGGCGGCGCCGGTTTCATCGGCTCGGCGGTCGTCCGCCATCTCGTTCGCAAGGGGAAGCGCGTCGTCAATCTCGACCTGCTGACCTATGCCGGCAACCCGGCCAGCCTGAAAGCGATCGAGAACGCGCCGAACCACCGTTTCGTGCAGGGCGATATCGCCGACGTGCCGCTGATCCTGACGCTGCTGCGTGATGAGCAGGTCGACGGCATCATGCACCTTGCCGCCGAAAGCCATGTAGACCGCTCGATCGACGGCCCCGGTGCCTTCGTCGAGACCAATGTCGTCGGCACCTTCCGCATTCTCTCCGCAGCGCTCGAATATTGGCGTGGCCTCGAAGGCGCGAAGAAGGACGGCTTCCGCTTCCACCATATCTCGACCGACGAGGTGTTCGGCGACCTGCCCTTCGACAGCGGCATCTTCACCGAAGAAACGCCCTACGCCCCGTCCTCGCCCTATTCGGCGTCGAAGGCCGCGAGCGACCATTTCGTGCGGGCCTGGCACGAGACCTATGGGCTGCCGGTCGTCCTCTCCAACTGCTCGAACAATTACGGGCCGTATCACTTCCCCGAGAAGCTGATCCCGCTGGTCATCCTCAACGCACTCGAGGGCAAGCCGCTTCCCGTCTATGGCAAAGGCGAGAATGTCCGCGACTGGCTGTACGTGGACGACCACGCGAAGGCGCTTGAGCTGGTGCTGACCAGGGGCGTTGTCGGCGAAAGCTACAATGTCGGCGGCCGCAACGAGCGGACCAACCTCCAGGTGGTCGAGACGATCTGCGACGTGCTTGATGCGCGCGTGCCGTTGGCTGACGGGCGCAGCCGGCGCGATCTCATCACCTTCGTCACCGATCGCCCCGGCCATGATCGCCGCTACGCAATCGACGCGACCAAGATCGAGACCGAACTGGGCTGGAAGGCCGAGGAAAGCTTCGATACCGGCCTTGCGCGCACCGTCGACTGGTATCTCGACAATCGCTGGTGGTGGGAGCCGATCCGCTCGGGCAGCTATGCCGGCGAACGGTTGGGCAAGAGCGCGTGAAGATCCTCGTCACCGGCCGTGACGGGCAGGTCGCGCAGAGCCTTGCGGAGCGGCACGGCGGGCATGAGCTGGTGTTCGCCGCGCGGCCCGATCTCGACCTCGCCGACCCGGCCTCGATCGAGCGCACGGTCGCGGCGGTGAACCCGGCGCTGGTGATCTCCGCCGCCGCCTATACCGCGGTCGACAAGGCCGAGGAGGAACCGGACCTCGCGATGGCGATCAACGGCGAGGGGCCGGGCGTGCTCGCGCGCGCCGCGGCGAAGACCGGCGCGCCGGTGATTCACCTTTCCACCGATTATGTGTTCGACGGTTCGCTCGATCGCCCGTGGCGCGAGGACGATCCCGTCGCGCCGCTCGGCGTCTATGGCGCGACCAAGCTCGCCGGGGAACAGGCGATCGCCGCCTCGGGCGCGGCGTACGCGATTTTGCGCACGGCGTGGGTCTACAGCCCGTTCGGCGGGAATTTCGTCAAGACGATGCTGCGCCTCGCCGAGACGCGCGACGCGCTGACCGTGGTCGAGGATCAGCACGGCTGCCCGACCAGCGCGCTCGACATTGCCGACGGCATCATGGCGGTGGCCGCGGCATGGCAGACAGATCCGGCCCATGGCGCGAACGCCGCCTATCACCTCGCCGGGACCGGCGAGACGCATTGGGCCGATTTTGCTCGCGCGATCTTCGCCGAGAGCGCAAAGCGCGGCGGACCGGTCGCGGAGGTTACGGGCATTCCGTCGAGCGGCTATCCCACGCGCGCCACGCGCCCGGCCAACTCGCGACTCGATTGCTCGCGCATGGCGAACGTCTTCGGCTATCGCGCGCCGCGCTGGCAGGCTTCGCTCGCTGAGGTGATGGACCGCCTGCTGCCGGAGAACGCGGCCTGATGGCGGCGGCTGCCGACGCTTATGCGGGGCCGCTGGTGGTTGGAACGCGCTCGCTTTGGTCGAAGCTGGTCCTGCTCGCTGGATCGGTGGCGCTGATCTGGGTGATCGCGGGGGCGTGGCAGATCCCGCTCTTCATCCTCGCGCTGATCACGCTGGCATGGGGCGTCATCGTCGCGCTCGACGCGCGGTTGCGGAGTGCGGTCGTCCGCCGCCGTGCGGGGTCGGCGTGCGTCGCGGCGATCATGCTCGCGCTGATTGTCGCCAACGTCACCGGCGCGCTCAGCACGCTCACCGGTCTTGCCGAATCGCTTGAGGGGCAGTTGCCGATCATGCTCGGCATCAGCTTCTATGCGTTACAGGTTTCGGGCGTGGCGTCGGATCTGTTGCGGGGCGAGATCGCCCGTCCGCGCTTCCTCGACTATCTCCTCTTCATCCTGCTCGGCTTCAAATTCTACAGTGGCCCGCTCGAGCGCGCGATCGACCTCGACCGGATCGTGAACCGCGTGCCGCCGCTGACGCTCGACCGGGTGTGGGAGGGGTTTAGCTGGACGCTGCTCGGCGTGTTCATGAAGTTTGTGATCGGCAACCCGCTGGTCGAGTTCATCGATCTCGACACTGCCAACCCGATCGCGACCTTCTGGGTCGCGACGGTGGCGGAACTGCGTATCTATTTCGACTTCGCCGGCTACAGCTTCATGGCGGTCGGGCTGGCGAAGATCGCGGGGATCGAACTCACCAACAATTTCCGCCAGCCGCTCTACGCTCCCAATATCCGCGACTTCTGGCATCGCTGGCACGTCAGCCTCGGCCAGTGGCTGCGCCAGTACATCTACTACCCGGCGCGTGAGGCGCTGCGCGAGCGATCGGTGAACACGCGCCTGCTGGCTCCGTCGGTCTTCTTCGTCTCGGCGCTGTGGCACGGCGCGACGTTCAACTTCGCGCTGTGGGGAATCATCCACGCCTTCGTCTTCTGGCTCTATGTCGCCGTGCTGTCCAAGCGCCGCTGGCCGTCGCTGCTGGCGCACGTCTCGATCCTGCTGCTGCTGATCTTCGTGCGTCTGCTCTATATCGACGACAATGCCGGGCGGCTCGCCGGGAAGCTTGCCGATTTCGGCAGCCTCGAGGCGTGGCGGACCGGCTTCGCGGCGCTGGCCGGCGTTCGCCTCTCGGCCATCCCACAGCTGCCCGCGATTGCTGTGGTGCTCGGCCTCGTCTTCATCGCGCTCGAGGCGCTGAGCGCGAAGCGCTACGGCACGCTCGACTACCGGCTCTTCCGAACGCTGCCGGGGATGGCGGTGATCCTCGTCCTGACGCTGTTGCTCGCGCACCAGCAGCCCGAAGCGATCTTCGTCTATGCGCGCCACTGATCGCCGGCTCTGGTTCATCGCGCTTGCGCTGACGGCCACCGGTGCCGCCGGTTTCGTCAATGCGCGTTACCTGCGCACCAATTATGATTCGGTGGCACGCAACTATCGCGGCGAGATCGAACAGGTCCGCGCCGCGATCGCGCGGACGCCGGGTCCGCGGCTGATTATCGCGGGCGGATCGAGCACCCTGTTCGGGATCGACGCGGCCGCTATGCAGCGCGCGCTGGGCGTGCCGGTGGTCAACGCCGGCATGCCGAGCATGCTGGGCAGCGAGGATGTCTATAACGAGTTTCTCGCCGCGATGGTCCGGCCCGGCGACCTGGTGCTCTATTCGAACAGCCACTGGCTGGCCCCCTCGACCCAGCGCCAGACGCGCGACGAGGCGGCGGATGCTGCGCGGATCGCCGACCGGCTTTCGCGCATGGGGCCGATCGAGTTCAGCCTGCGCGACCGTGCCGACTGGCCGATGTTCCTGTTCCTGCCCCATCGCGCGCTGATCGGTCAGGTCGCCGACCCGCATCCGCATATCCCGCTCGACTGGCAGCGCGACGCCAACGCCAGTGCCGTGGTCTGCAAGATCGTCCCGCGCAATCGCGTGCCGCTCGACGTGGCGGAGACGATGCCGCCCGAATCGATGTTCACCCGCAGCCGCGCGGTGGTGCAAAGTGTGCGGGCACGGGGCGGGGACACGATCCTCGCAGAATCCTGGACGCTGATCCACGAACGCGAGCGGGAACGCTGGCAGCCCTATCGGCGCGCGCTTACTGCCGGGCTCGCGCGTATCGCGCCGCTGGTGAAGGCGCCCGAGCCGCTGGCACTGAGTTCGGTCGTCACGGATTTCTGCGACAGCCCGCTGCACCTGACTTCGGCGGGGCGGACGGTGCGAACCGACCATCTGATCGCGGCGTTCCGCACCGACGATGCGCTGCGCGCGAAGCTCGACCGGTTGCGCGGGCGTCGGGCAGCGGCGTCTTAAAACGCGTTGCGGTGGAGCAGCACGCGGAACGTCATCAGAACGATTTGAATGTCGCGCCAGATCGTCCAGTGATCCAGATACTCCAGATCGGCCTGCAACCGGTTGGTCAGGTCATCCTCATGGAATGTCGCGCCGCGATAGCCGCGCACCTGTGCGAGGCCGGTCAGGCCAGGCTTGGCGCTGTGGCGGTGCCAGTAGCGTTCGTCGACTTCCCAGAACAATTTGTCCGCCGCGCGTGAACCCAGCGCGTGCGGGCGCGGGCCGACGATGCTCATCTCGCCGCGCAGCACGTTGATGATCTGCGGCAGCTCGTCGATGCTGGTCTTGCGGATGAAGGCGCCGACCCGGGTGATCCGGTCGTCCTCGCGGCTGGTCGAGCGGTTCCCGGCGCCGTCGAGCGTTTCGACGCGCATGCTGCGGAACTTGAGCATGCTGAACATCTGATTGCCGCGGCCGATCCGCGTCTGCTTGAAAAAGACCGGTCCGTCGCTGTCGAACTTGATCAGCGCGGCGACCACCACGAACAGCGGCGACAGAACTACCAGCGCGACCCCGGCGACCGCCACGTCGAACCCGCGCTTGACGACGCGGTCGAGCAGGTCGAGCGGTCCGGTCG
>DATIGZ010000495.1:0-10040 GCA_035481255.1 Sphingomonas sp.
CGCTGGGTCAGCGGCGCGAGAGCGAGCGCGTCCGACCCCAGATAGGTTTCGCCCTCTCCATAACCCACTACCAGCGGCGAGCCGAGGCGCGCACCGATCAGCATGTCGGGATGGCTGCGGAACAGGATCGCCAGCGCGAACGCGCCGTGCAGTCGCGGCAGCACCGCCTTGACCGCCGCGACCGGGTCCAGTCCCGCCTCGACCTGCTCGCTCACCAGATGCGCGACGATTTCGGTGTCGGTCTCGCTCTCCAGCTTGCGGCCACGCGAGAGGAGCTCCTCGCGTAGCGGCTTGAAGTTCTCGATGATGCCGTTGTGGACCAGCGCGACTTCATCCGTCGCGTGCGGGTGGGCGTTGTTGGTGGTCGGCCCGCCATGCGTCGCCCAGCGGGTATGCGCGATGCCGACCATTCCCGGCAGCGGGTCCGCCGCCAGCTCACGGCCGAGGTTGATCAGCTTCCCCGAAGCCCGCCGCCGCGCGATCGCGCCGTCGACGATCGTCGCGATCCCCGCCGAATCATAGCCGCGATATTCCAGCCGCCTAAGCCCGTCGAGCAGCCGGTCGGCAACGTCTTCATTGCCCAGGATTCCAACGATTCCACACATGTGACTGCTCTCGGTGCTAGAGGATATAGGGTACGCGGATGCCCGGCATGGCCGCCGGGAAATCCTTGATGTTGCGGGTCACGAGTACACGACCACGCAGCATCGCGGTCGCAAGAATGATGGCATCGTGCGAGCGCAACCGTTGCCGTTCGCGGCGCAAGCTCGCGGCGCGGGCCGCGATCTCGACGTCGATCTCGTCGATGCCGAAGCCCGAGAGCAGGATTTCCGCGCGACGCAACGCCTCGCCCGACCCTTTGGACAATATCTCGATCCACACCATCCGGCTGATCCATGCGCGGGTGCCCCCCGATGTCGCGCGGCGCAGCTCGTCCCGTGCAGGCTCATAGCCGTTCAGGGCATCGATCACGATGCTGGAGTCGAAGGAAAAACCGCTCATTTGGCCGAAGGCTTCCCGGGCTCGCGACAGCGCCCCGCCCTCATATCCAGACAGATTTGGCGCTGGCGATCATCCTCCGCGTCGAACAGATCCGGAAACTCCGCCTTCACTTCCTCATAATCATCGTCCCACGGCCGGGTCGAAGAAGCCCGCTCGCGCCGTTGCCATTCAACCGAATCGCCGATGTCGACACGGTCCTGCCAGGCGCCGAAACCGATTTCCAGCCAGTCCTTCGGCGCCCCGGCCCGATAGGCCGCCACCGCCTCACGCAGCACCGACGCGCGCGACTTTCCCTGCTCGGCAGCGCGCTGATCGAGCCACTTGATGTCCTCATCAGGCAGGTCGGCGAGAATTCGGGTCATGATGATATCAAGATATCATTCCGTGATATCATGTCAATCTCAACGCAGATTGCGCGCCTCAATGCGGGAAGTTCTTATCCACGAACGAGCGCACGAACTCCGCCGGATCCGGCTGATAGCCCTGCGCCGCGACGAACTTCGCCGCGCCCTTTTCCCACAGCTCCCGGATCGCGCCCGCCATGCCGTCCGGGAACTGCATGCGCTGCACGACCTGCGTCCGCCAGTCGCCGGTGCCGCCGAACATCCGGCGGAACTCGGCCTCGCGCACCGTCAGCGCCGCACTGCGCCCGGGCTCGAGATGACCGATCGCGTCGAGCACATAGGCATCGAGCAATTCCAGAAACGGCTTGCCCGCGTAACGCTCACTCATTTCGCCTCCTTGCGCGCGGTCATCATCGCGCGGAACCGTTTCGCCCAGCCCGGCTTGGCCACCTGTTCAGGCCGCACCAGCGCGAGCGCGTCGGACTCGACATCCTTGGTCACCACCGCGCCCGCCGCGACGATCGCGCCGTCGCCGATCGAAACCGGCGCGACCAGCGCGCTGTTCGATCCGATGAAGGCACCCGCGCCGATCCGGGTCCCGTATTTGAAGAAGCCGTCATAATTGCAGGTGATCGTACCCGCGCCGATGTTCGCGCCCGCGCCGACCTCGGCATCGCCCAGATAGGTCAGGTGATTGGCCTTCGCCCCCTTGCCCAGCACGGCCTTCTTGGTCTCGACGAAATTGCCGATCCTTGCCTTCTCGCCCACCACCGTGCCGGGACGAAGCCGCGCATAGGGGCCGATCTCCGCCCCGCTTGCGATCGTAGCGCCCTCGATATGGCTGAAGGCGCGGACATTGACGCCGTCCGCAACGCTGACACCGGGGCCGAACACGACGTTGGGCTCGACGGTCACGTCACGGCCCAGAATCGTATCATGGGCGAACCACACCGTCTCCGGCGCGGTCAGCGTCGCGCCCTCAGCCATCGCCCGTACCCGCCGCGCGTGTTGCCACTCTGCCTCGAGCGCCGCCAGCTCGCCCCGGCTGTTGACGCCGGTCACCTCGACCGCATCGGTCTCGATCACCGCCGAGGCGCGACCGTCGCCGGCCGCCAGCATCACGATGTCGGGCAGATAATATTCGCCCGCCGCATTCTCATTACCGACCCGCGCCAGCAGCGCGAACAGGTCCGCCGATCGCACCGCCATCAGCCCCGAATTGCACAGCGTCTCCGCGCGCTCCTCGAGCGAGGCGTCCTTGAACTCGACCATCTTCACGATCCGGCCCTGGCCGTCCGCGATGACGCGGCCATAGGCGGCGGGATCGGCAGGGCGGAACCCAAGCACCACCGCCACCGGCGCATCCGCGCCATGCAGCCGCTCGACCATCCGCCGCATCGTCTCGCCGGTCACCAACGGCACGTCGCCATAGAGGATCAGCACATCACCGTCGAAGCCGGACAGCGCGTCCTTCGCCTGCGCCACCGCATGACCGGTACCGAGTTGCTCCGCCTGATGCGCGGTGAGCACGCCATGGGGCGCCACCGCAGCCTCGACCTGTTCGCGCCGCGCGCCGACCACCACCACCGATCGCTCGGGCGAAAGCCCGGCCACCGTGTCCACCAGATGCAGCAACATCGGCCGTCCGGCGATGGGATGCAGCACCTTGTGAAGATCCGATTTCATGCGCGTGCCGCTGCCGGCGGCAAGGATGATCGCGGCGATGGGTGGTTTGGTCATGGTCGAAAACGGCCTCCCGTGACGCGGCCCTGCCACGATCATCTTGCTATTTCCATACCGCGGCGGGCATTTGCGGCGACATGACCGATTTCCCTTTCGATATCGTCGGCTTCGACCTCGACGGCACGCTGTTCGACACCAGCGCCGACCTTGCCGCTGCCGCCAACCACGCGCTCGAACTGGTCGGCCGCCCCGCGCTCACGCTCGACAGGGTCAAGCCGATGATCGGCCGCGGCGCGAAGCATATGCTCGAGCAAGGTCTCGAAGCTTCCGGCGGTCTCGACGCGGAAACGATGCGGCGCGCCTATCCCGCGCTGCTCGAATATTATGAGGCGAATCTGACCCGGGGTACCACCGCCTTCCCCGGCCTGATCCAAGCGCTCGACGATCTCGAATCGCGCGGCGTGAAGATCGCCATCGTTACCAACAAGTTCGAACGCTTCGCGGTGAAGCTGGTCGCGGAGCTGGCGCTGCATCATCGCTTCGCCTGCGTCATCGGCGGCGATACGATGGGTAAGGGCAACGCCAAACCCTCCGCCGCGCCGATCAACGAGATGATCGCGCGTTGCGGCGGCGGACGCGCGGCATTCGTCGGCGATTCGATCTACGACATCCTCGCGGCAAAGAATGCGGGCATCCCGAGCATCGCGGTCAGCTTCGGCTTCCTGATGCAGCCGGTGGAAGAACTTGGCGCCGACGCGGTGATCGACGGCTATGACGAGCTGATTCCGACACTCATCCGGCTGGGCGATAACCGCTCCGCCACTTCGTCCACAGGTGCCGCGCCAGCATGAGCGGCGGCATGCGCAGCCAATGGCCGCGCAGGTAGAAGGCCAGTTCGGTCAGCTTGCGCGTCGGCCGGCCCCAGCCGTCACGGGCAAGCAGGCGACGAACACAGGCACGGTCGGCCAGCGTCAGCCGCGCGCCCTCGCCGAACAGATGTTCCGACAACCTCAGCGCCCGTTCCACCGCGCGCGTCAGGCCGTGCAACGCAGCGCAGGCGGCGAGCTGCAATTCGAACTCCGCTCCGCCGAACTCGTCGATCAGGCAGCGGATATCCCACAGGTTCCGCAGACCGCCCTGCAAATCGCCATCGGCGAACAGATGGGCGGCTGCATGCACCACCATCCCCTCGGGCGGCAGCACGAACAGCCCGTTCTCAAGCGCCACACCGCTCCCGATCAGCGCCGCCGCGTCGGGCGTGATCCGCGCGGTCAGCGGCAGGATCGTGTGGTGAACATCGATCATCCGGTCGCGCTCGCGATGGATCAGCGGGGGCAACTCGTGCATCCAGCGACGGTAATAGGCGTCGTCATAGGGGTCGGGCTTCACCCATTCCCACCCTGCCGCGATCAGCGCCGCCTCGGCCTCGTCGATCCGGTCGCGGGGGACGAGGATGTCGAGATCGCCGATCTGCCGCCCCATTCCGGCCGACAGCCCCGCGGCGACGAATGCCGTGCCCTTGAGCAACACCACCGGCATGCCGGTCCCGCCCAGCGCGCGGCGCGCCATCTCGGCCTCCCATAGCGCCGCCAGCCGTCCCTGCTCGACCGTCGCGCGCGCATCTTCCAGCACCCGTCGTGCCGCCTGGGGCATCGCCAGTCCATCGACCCGCCACGCCAGCGTCCCGATCAGTTGCTCGGCCCGCGCCGCGGCGAGCAATGCCGTCCAGCCGCTCGCATCGAGCCCCTCGACCGAGGGCGGATCGCGCAGCGCCCGCGCCAGCAGCGCGCCGCTCATGCGAGTTCGTTCCACAGCCGCTCGACGGTGGCGATCGCGGTCTTCGTGTCCGGATAGTCGATCGCCCGCGCCGGCACGCCGCGCACCAGCCCGGTCAGAGCGTCGAACCCCGCCTCGCCCAGCGTGACATAGTTGGTCGAAGCCTGCGTCAGCCGTACGAAACACTCACTCGGGAACACCTCGCGCTCCGCCGCTTCGAACCCGAAGGACGGGAACAGCACCAAAGCAGGCTTTGCCGGTTCCGCCATCGCCGCGATCGACCGCGCATCGGGGACCAGATGCCGGATCGTTCCCTTGGGCGTGCCCTCCAGCAACGGCCCCCAGCGTCCGCCCTTCGCCTCGCGCGCCATCACGCCGATCGCCTCGTTCTTGAGGCTGATCAGCCGCGGAAAGCCGTGAATCATGCTCGTTGCGGGATCGAGCAAGGCGAATTCGTCGCCCAGCAGCCGCCATCCGCGCGTCATCAGCAGCGCCGCCAGCGTCGACTTGCCCGCTCCGGACTCGCCGGTCATCAGCAGCGCCTTGCCGTCGCGCTCAACCGCCGAGGCATGGAGCAACAGGTAGCGCCGCTGCCCCAGCGCCATCTGCAGGTTCATCGCCATTTCCGCCGCCAGCAGCCCCTGCGCCAGCGGCAGCGGAGCGGCATCGGGAATGACGAAATCACCACCGATCTGCACCGACGGCCGCAACCAGCGCCGCCAGAACCGCGCCGCGAACAGCCGGACGTTGAAGTCGGGAACGCCGTCCTGCGGCCCGGGATAGTCGCGGTAGAGGTCTTCCAGCAGTGCCACGGGCGCGCGCCAGTCGCTCCCCACGCGGAACCCCACCGGCCCGATCCGCAGCATCGTCGAATGGCGCATCAGGCCGCCTCGACCAGTCCGGCGACGACCAGTTCGTCCAGCCGCGCCGCCAGCGCGTCCCGGTCCGGATCGATCAGATCATGCGCCGCCGCCAGCGCCGCCAGCGTCTCGTCGAGGGTCAGTGCTTGCTCGCCCAGCGCGTCCAGCAGTTCGGGAACCGGTGAATCCACGACATGGGTGATCCCCGACGCGCGGTGATAGATCAGCGTCAGGACATCGAGCGGGACGATCCGGAGTGTCGCAGCCGCCGCGGCTCGGTAGCGGGTCATTGCCCTGTCCGTTCGTGCTGAGCGTGTCGAAGCACTGTTCTTCCCTGGGCTATGGTGAAGAAGGACAGCCCTTCGACAAGCTCAGGGCGAACGGTCAGTAGGTGTCAGCCGCGCGGCATCTGGAGCGATGCGAAGCAGGTGAAGCCGCTCGTCCCGCGCTGCAGGCGGCGGATGTAATTGGTGTAGGCGCGGCTCTGGTCATAGGTCGTGCCCGGCAGGTTCGCGCCGTTCATCGCCTGCTTGACCTCTTCCCCGCGGAACGCGCGGCCGGCGGGCGGGAACGCGCCCTTGGTTCCGGCAGGAACGACCGATCCGTCAGCGGCGATATAGCTGCCCGCGCGGCCCGGATCGGGCACCGGGATCTCACAGTTGAGCACCGATCCCGCGGTCTGCGCCAGCGCTGGCTTGATCGAAACGATCGCCGATGCGCTCGCCGCGCCCAGCATCAGCGCGCGGCGGCTCGGACGCTTCAGCTGCCCGTCATCCTGGGAATTGTCGTCGCCCATCTTCCCTCCCTGCCACGTCTGCCTTTCATAAAGGTGAATCGGGCGCAAGCGTCGAAGCGGTGGCGCGCTGTCCCGGATCTGGGCTAGAGGCCCGATATGCTTGGGCTTTCCCGATCCCGCACGCTCTTCGCACTGGCCGCGGTGCTCGTCACCGCGCTCGCCGTGTGGCTTGCCGCGGGGATCGAGGCAGCGGGAATAGCGCTGGTGGGCGCGGCGGTCGCGGCACTGATCGCGGCGCCCCCTGCCGAATATGCCGCGTCGGGTACCTCCCCGCCCGCGCCCGCCGACGACAGTATCGCCGACGCGATCGAGGCGATCTTCGAACCCGTCCTGCTCGTCGCCGAGAACCGCGTCATCGCCGCCAATCAGGCCGCGCGAACGCTGCTCGGCGAGCACATATTGGGCGAGGACGTCCGCGTCGCGATCCGCCATCCCGCCGCCGCCGAACGCCTGCTCAGTTCCGAGGATCCGTCGGGCGCCCCGATCCAGCTCGTGGGACTCGGCGCGCGCGATCAGCATTGGGAAATGCGCGTTCGCGGTCTGCCCGGCGGGCATCGCATCGTTCATCTCGGCGACCGCACCGGCAGCCACGCCGCCGACCGTATCCGCGTCGATTTCGTCGCTAATGCCAGCCACGAGCTGCGTACCCCGCTCGCCTCGATCCTCGGCTTCATCGAGACGCTGGAAGACGCCGCCGACGACCCCGAAACGCGCGCCCGTTTCCTGCGCGTGATGGACAATGAGGCGCGCCGCATGCAGCGGCTGATCGACGACCTCATGTCGCTCTCGCGGATCGAGGCGGAGAAATATCGCGCGCCCGACGATTCGGTCGACCTGCCCGCGCTGATCGACGAGGTTCAGGCCGAGCTCGCCGCGCTGTCCCCCGACCGCGCGGCGGATATCGTGATTGACGCCGACCCCGTCACCCCGGTCCGCGGCGACCGCGTCCAGCTGTCGCAGCTTCTCCACAACATCATCGGCAACGCGATGAAGTACGGCCGCGCGGGCAGTCCGGTCGCGGTGTCGCTGCGCACCGCCGGCGAATCGATGGTGCGCCTGTCGGTCACCGACGAAAGCGAGGGGATCGCCCCCGAGCATCTCCCCCGCCTCACCGAACGCTTCTACCGCGTCGATTCGAGCCGCAGCCGCGCGGCGGGCGGCACCGGCCTCGGCCTCGCCATCGTCAAGCATATCGTCGAACGGCACCGCGGCCGGCTGGATATCGCCAGCACCGTCGGCACGGGCACGACGGTCAGGATTCTTCTCCCGACCGCGCCGCATCCGGGGTCGTTGTCATCATAACGTAACGCAACTGCAACACAGGCCGCCCCGGAACGGGACCGGCCGCCCGCCAGCGAATCGCTTCGGCCGAGGGGATTACAGATGCGCAGCTTCACTCTGATCGCGCTCTCCGCGCTGGCTCTGGCCGGCTGCGACCGTCAGGCGACCCGGGACCAGATCAAGGTTGTCGGATCCTCCACCGTCTACCCGTTCACCACCGCCGTCGCCGAAGCCTTCGTCAACAAGAGCACCCAGGCCAAGGCCCCGGTGATCGAGCAGGGCGGCACCGGCGCGGGCATGAAGCTGTTCTGCGGCGGCATCGGCGTCGCGCATCCCGACATCGTCAACGCCTCGCGCCGGATCAAGAAGTCCGAGATGGAGCTGTGCCAGAAGAACGGCGTCACCGAGGTGATGGAGATCCAGATCGGCAATGACGGCATCGCGCTGGCCGAATCCAACGCCGGGCCCAAGCTCGCGCTGACCCGCAAGGACATCTACCTCGCCCTCGCCGCCAACCCGATGGGCAAGCCCAACACGGCGAAGACGTGGAAGGACGTCAACCCATCGCTCCCGGCGATTCCGATCAAGGTGCTCGGCCCGCCCTCAACCAGCGGCACGCGCGACGCGTTCGCCGAGCTGATCCTCGAAAAGGGCTGCGAGGAAGCCAATCCCGACGCCAAGGCGCTCAAGGATTCGGACAAGAACAAGTTCGAGAATCTCTGCCTGCTGATCCGCAGCGACGCCGCCTATGTCGACTCGGGTGAGAACGACAACCTGATCGTCCAGAAGCTGTCGACCGATCCCAACGCGCTCGGCATCTTCGGCTATTCCTATCTCGAGGAGAACGCCCAGCGTCTGCACGGCGTGCCGATCGACGGCGTGACCCCGAGCTATGAGACGATCGCCGGCAACAGCTATCCCGGCGCCCGTGCGCTCTACATCTACGTCAAGAAGCAGCATCTGAAGGCGGTGCCGGGGCTCAAGGAGTTCCTCGCGCAATACGCCCAGATGTGGGCGCCCGACGGCCCGCTGGTGAAGCGCGGTCTGATCGCCAGCCCGCAGGCGGCGCGCGACGCCGCGGCTAAGGCGATCGACATGGAAACCGTCCTCGATACCGCGTCGCTGAAGTAAGGCCGGAACAGCCCCGTGAACCCCTACGCGCTTCTCTTCCTCGTCGCGGGGCTGGGCGTCATCGCCTGGCTCACTGGCCGCGCGCGCGCCGCGCGGTTCGGTGCCGCCAGCAAGCACCGGCTCCACTCGCTTCCGGGCCAGCACGGCCTGTACGTGGCGATGTGGACGGTCATCCCGGCACTGATCTTCGTGGTCGCCTGGTCGATCTTCACGCCGAGCCTCGCCACCGACGCGGTGCTCAAGGCGCCGCAGGCTTCGGCCCTGCCGATGTTCGGCTATGAGCGCGACGCGATCCTCAACGAGGTTCGCGCACGCGCCGCGGGCGGCGACTATGGCTTCTACCCGCTCGCCGAACAGCTCGCCCCGGTCTACCTGCAGGCGAGCCGTTTCTATGGCTGGCTGGGCACCGGCCTAGCGATCCTGCTCGCCTTCGCATGCGGCGCCTTCGCCTATACGCGGGTCAAGGCCGATTTCCGCGCCCGCACCCGCGTCGAACGCACCGTCATGCTCGCGCTGCTGGTCGCCTCGCTGATCGCGATCCTCACCACGCTCGGCATCTTCCTGTCGCTTCTCTTCGAATCGCTGCGCTTCTTCGCGATGGTGCCGATCACCGACTTCCTGTTCGGCACGCTGTGGAGTCCGCAGGTGATCGATCCGGCCGATCCGGGCGCGACGCTCGGCGCCGTGCCGTTGTTCTGGGGCACCTTCTTCATCGGCGCGGTGATCGCGATGCTGGTCGCCATCCCCTTCGGCCTGATGAGCGCGATCTACCTGACGCAATATGCCCGCCCCGCGGTGCGCCAGTGGATGAAGCCGCTGCTCGAGATCCTCGCGGGTGTTCCGACCGTGGTCTATGGCTATTTCGCCGCGCTGACCGTCGGCCCGGCGATCCGCGACCTCGCGGTCTCGCTCGGCTTCACCTATGCCAGTTCCGAAAGCGCCCTGTCCGCCGGTCTGGTGATGGGCGTGATGATCATTCCCTTCGTCTCCTCGATGGCCGACGACTCCATCGCCGCCGTTCCCCGCGCGATGCGCGACGGCAGCCTGGCGATGGGCGCGACGACCAGCGAGACGATCCGCCGCGTGCTGCTCCCCGCCGCGCTGCCCGGCGTGGTCGCGGGCGTGCTGCTCGCGGTCAGCCGCGCGATCGGCGAGACGATGATCGTG
>DATIGZ010000496.1:0-13588 GCA_035481255.1 Sphingomonas sp.
GGCCGGGTGGTGGTCGGCAGCCGCAGCGCGCGGCTGATCGCGTTCGACGCGGACACGGGCAAGGAAGCGTGGCGTCACGATTATGCCGACGGGTCGTGGGTCGAATCCTCGGCGGTCGCGGCGGGCGGCACGCTCTATGTCGGCAGCTCTGACTCGCTCAAGCTCTCCGCCATCGCCGCCGATACGGGGCGTGAGCTGTGGCGTTTCGGAACCGGCGGCTGGACCTGGGGCACGCCGGCGCTCGCCAGCGGCACGCTCTATATCGGCGCGATCAGCGGCTATCCCTATTATTTCGAAGGGGTGACGCTTCGGCACGGCTTCTTCGCGGTCGACGCCGCCACCGGCCGTGAAAAGTGGAAGTTCACGCCCCGGCCGGTCAGCGGCTATGTCACCGGCGGTGTGATGGGGACGCCGGTGATCGCCGGGGGCGTCGTCTATGTCGGCGCGCTCGACGGCCGGATCTACGCGCTCCGGGAGTGAGCCCGTCCGCGCCGCATCGCGTTCCCGTCGCGTCAGGGTCGGTGCTGATCGCGCATCCCTCGCCGCGCTTGTCTCCGCACGCCACAGGTTCATATCCGTAACGAAAGGCTCCTCATGCGCCGTCTTGCCTCGCTCGCCGTCCTCCTCTCGCTCGCCGCGCCCGTTTCGGCGAACGCCCAGCGCGACCCCGCGCAGGTGCTGATGCCGCCGCCCGAATATCGCTCCGGCAACGAGCAATGGGGATATTCGGAGGCGATCACCCATGGCGACACCATCTACCTGTCGGGCGTGGTCGCATGGCTGCGCCCCGGCGAGACCGATCAGTCCGTCGCGTTCGAGCGGGCGTTCAGGCAGATCGAGAACGTCCTCAAGCGCGCGGGATCGAATTGGGATAATGTGATCGACATGACCACCTATCACACCGATCTGCCCGCGCAGCTCGACCCGTTCGTCAAGGTCAAGGCGCGCTACGTCACCGCGCCTTATCCCACCTGGACCGCGATCGACGTTGACCGGCTCGTCCCCGACACCGGTCTCGTCGAGATCAAGGTTGTCGCCAAGAAGGCGAAGTAGCGCCATGCCGCGTCTCGCCCATGTCGCGCTGGTCGTCCGCGACTATGACGAGGCGCTCGCTTTCTACCTCGGCAAGCTCGGGTTCGAACTGGTCGAGGACAGCTATCAGCCCGAGCAGGATAAACGCTGGGTGACGATCCGGCCGCCCGGCGCGTCGGGCGATGCCGCCACCCTTCTGCTCGCGCGCGCCGCGACGCCGGAGCAGGAACGCTTCATCGGCGATCAGGCGGGCGGGCGCGTCTTCCTGTTCCTCGCCACCGACGATTTCGACCGCGACCACGCCGCCTACGCCGCCGCCGGGGTCGAATTCGTCCGCCCGCCCGCGCGCTACGATTACGGCAAGGTCGCGGTGTTCCTCGATCTCTACGGCAATCGCTGGGACCTGATCGAGTTCGCCCCCGGCCATCCCAACGCGGCCTGAGCTGGGGGTTACGGGGTCACCGCCTTCGCCGGACATAGCGCGATGCTTTTCGATCGCTGGTCGATCAGGATCGCGAAATGCTGCAGCGCGTGTGCGCCGGCGAGCAGCTCGGGGTAGCGGTCAGAGACCCGCACCTCGACATCGGACAGGCTCGCCGCGCCGATCCGGAACGGCCCGCGCACCGTGGCGCGGCCGGTATCGATCGTCGTGTTGGTCAGCTGTCCGCCTCCCGCCGCCGCGACCGGGCCGCCGGAAACGCGGTCGAACAGCGCTCTGGGCAGCACGAAGGTGACGTTGGCGCCGGTGTCGAGATTGGCTTCGGCCGCCATTGCTCCGATCGAGACCGGCACCCGGAAGGGGCGTTCATAGCCAAGCACGCCCGCCGCTCCGCGCGTCAGGCCGGGTCCGTGGCTGAAGCTCAAGGTACGCGTCGGATAGTCGATGACCAGCAGCCCGTCGCCGAAGAAGTCGCGCCCGATGATGCCCGCGAATCTCGCCTCGGGTGCAAGCTTGCTGCCATAGTCGCGGGTGATGACCGGCAGGTCGCGGCGAACGAAACCGCCAAGGTCGAGCGTGGCGAACCTTGTCATGTCGACCCGCGACGTCGCCACGCCGTCCGACGTCTCGCCCGAACCTTCGACCGGCAGGCCGAGCTGTCTGGTCAGGCTCGCATCGGCGCGGCCCATGCCGCTCGCGCCGGTATCGACCGCGAAGGCAAAGGGCCCCGCGCCATTGACGCGCGCCTCGACATAGATGCGGCCATCGATGACGCGGAAGGGCACGCGCAACGCTGCGCCGGCGGATACGGTGCGGACCAGGCCACAGGTGTCAGGCGTGCGTGCATGGCCCGGCGCGCTCGTCGCACAGAGCAACCCCGCCCAGATGGCCATGCCCCTGCATCCGGTCCTTGTCGCCATGCTGCCCCCGTGATTATCGGCTGTACTAATGGAATAATACAGTATGGCGGTCAATCGACGCCGGGCGCGGTATGGCATCCGCTGCGGTCCATGATAGACACGCGGGATCACGCCGCACCGAAAGGGCTTGCCCATGCGTCACTTCGCTCTGCTCGCCGCCACCGCCTCGCTCGTCGCGCTGTCTTCGGCGCCCGGGGTCGCCACCTCCGCCGCGCCCGCGCCGTCCGCGACGCCCAAGCCCAAGCCGACCCCCGCGCCCAGTCCGCGTCCCGGCGGATCGGGCGGGCACGTCAAGCCGTTCAGCGGCGCTACCGGCGGTGAGCCGCTCTCGACCCGGCCCACGCCCACGCCCACTCCGGCGCACAAGCACCCGCACTGATCCGCCGATGAGTCTTGTCCTTGCCCTGGTCGCGGCCGCACCGCAGGCCGCGATCGATCCGTCCGCGCGCGCGGCGATCGAAGCGGCCTGCTTCGACTATGTCGACGGCCAGCTCGAAGGCGATCCGGCGCGCGTCGCCCGCGCGCTGCACCCCGATCTCGCCAAGCGCCGAGTGCTCGGCGACACGCCCGACGAACGGCTCGGCCTGCGCCGGATGAGCAGGGAGGAGCTGGTCGAGCTGACCCGGCAGGGCGCGCTCAAGACCCCGAAAGAGCAATGGAACCGGTCGTGCCGAGTGCTCGACGTCGCCGGCAACGCCGCGGTGGCGCGCGCCGAAACGCCATGGTTCGTGGACTATTTCCACCTCGGCAGGTTCGGGGATCGCTGGATCATCGTCAACGCGCTCTGGCATCAGAAGCCGCGCGGGAACTGATCCGTCCGGGGCTTATCGCCGCCGCTTCCAGTCGAGCGCCACGCCGATCCGCTGATCCCAGCTCCCGTCCCAATGGGTGCGCAGTCCGTGCGCCTCGAGCCGGGTTACGATGTCGCGCGCCACTTCCAGCGCCGCCGCCTCGCCCTCCTCGCACGCGCCGTAATTGAGGTAGAGTCCGTCGCCCTCGGTCGCGCTCTCGGTGTCCTGCATATGGTAGAAGGCATAGCCGCGTGCCGGCCTGCCCGCATCCTGCGCGGCGCTGATCTCGTCCCAGATCTCCGACGATCCACAGGTGCCGCAACAGCTGAAATGCTGGCGCGCGATCACCCCCTCGGCTTCCAGCGCCTCGAACGCCTCGTCCAGCCGGTCGCAATCGGTGCGCGCGGGCCAGTCGCGCTCTGCCCGGGCGTGGTCGGCCAGCGCCTCGCGCAACAGCCGCTGCGCCGCGCGGCGCAGCTCGGCCGGCTCGAACTCGTCCTCGAACGCGGTGGCTGCGTTGGTCAGGATCGCGTCCTCGTCATAGAATCCGCCGGCGACGTCGCGGCGGATCATGTCGCGCACCCAGCCGATCTTCTCCTCCATGCCCGGTTCGGCCGGGGCGGAGACCAGCGGCTCGGGCGGCGCCGGCTTGCGTCCGAAGATCCGGTCGAACAGCGATTTGGTCATGCGATGCCTTCCCTGCCTGCCGATCCTCGGCGTGATGGATGCGCGAATGCCACACCCGTTTCCAACAATTTCCAACACAGCTTCATTGCGCTCGCAATGTTGGAATCGGCCTGCTCCATCCTGTGCGATGGAACAAACCCCTGTCGCGCGCGACACCGCGCCTTCGTCCGCCGCCCCGCCGATCGTGCCCGGCCGCGCCCAATGGACCCCTGCACGGCAGCGCATCTTTCTGCTTGCCCTGCTCGAAACCGGCAGTGTCGGACGCGCCGCGCGCGCGGCGGGCATGTCGCGATCGAGCGCGCACCGCCTGCGCCAGCGGCTCGCCGGTACGCCGTTCGACCGCACCTGGACTCATGTGCTCGCGCTCCACGCGTCGCGCCTTGCCGATCCGTTCGCGCCCGATCCCTCGGCAGCCGCGCCGCCGCCGCGAACATGATGCGCGGGTGTCGCGCCGGCGGCGCCGGGCTGTCCGAAGCGGTCGCGGTATGGATCGGAACGGTCGCGTCGCTGCGGCGTCCCGGTCGCGCGTCGGGCGTGCGCCTGTCGCTTTCCGGTTCACCACCGTTGCGCCGCTGTCGTGTTCCTGTCGCGAACCTCGGGCGAACCCGCCGCTTCGAGGGCGCAATCGCCGGAAAACCCCGTGATTGTGTCAACTTCGTCAACCTGCCGGCTGACCGCTCTTGTCCGCCGCGCGCGGCTTTGCCAGACCCGTCGCATGATGCCATCCTTCGCGATGATCGACGATTTCCTCGCCAACCCGCTCGAGATGCGGCGGCAGGCGCTGGCGCTGGGCTATGACGCCGCGGCCAAGGACGCCGGCGCGAACTTCCCCGGCGTCACCTCGTCGCGCGCGCTGCGCATCCCCGGCCTCGACGACAGCGTCTCGCGCGTCGCCGGCCGTCCGCTCACCGGCGCCGGGGGCACGCTGCACGGCCATTGCCGCCTCACGCTGCGCAACGATCGCGGGGCCAGCGGCGTGCATTGCGATCCCGCCGCCTATTCGGGGATCCTCTATCTCAGCCTGCCCGAACATTGCCGCGGCGGCACCGATTTCTACCGCCACCGCCGCACCGGGCTTGAGCGCGTTCCCGCGACGCTCGACGGGGTGGTCGCGGCGGGCTACCCGACCGGCGACGCGCTGGTCGCCGACGTGATCAACCGCGACACCCTCAAGCCCGCGGCATGGGAAAAGAGCTTCACCGCGCCGATGCGCTTTAACCGGCTGATCTTGTTCAGCCCGTGGATGTTCCACAACAGCGCCGCGGGCTTTGGCGCCGGTCCGGACGATGGCCGGCTGGTCTATCTCATGTTCTTCGCGCCCGCATGACCGAACCGCTGTCCCTCGCCGGGGTTACTCAGGCGCCGGTCACGCCCGATCAGTCGGCGCCCGATGTCCGTCATCCGCCGTTCGTGTTCATCGCGATGGCCGCGCTCGCCGGCGCGGTGCTGGTGCTCGCCATTCTCGGCCGCACGATCGCCGGGGGTGAGCGCTTCGCGTTCGACGCCGCCATCATGCTTGGGCTGCGTCAGGACGGGAACCCGGCCATCCCCGCCGGCCCGTTCTGGTTCAAACAGGCGATGGTCGATGTCACTGCCTTGGGGGGAGAGACCGTGCTCACGCTCGCGGTCGCGCTCACCATCGGTTTCCTCGCCGCGAGCCGCCACCTGCTCGCCGCCGCGCTCGTCTTCGCGGGCACCGTCACCGGCTCGATCGCGGTTGCGCTGGCCAAGAATCTGGTCGGGCGTGAGCGTCCGGCGCTGGTAGATCATCTGGTCGAGGTCGGCTCCGCCAGCTTCCCGAGCGGCCATGCCGCCAACAGCGCGATCATCTATCTGACGATCGCGCTGGTCAGCATTCAGGTGATCCCGCACCGCGCCGCGCGCTGGTTCCTGTTCGGCGCGATCGCGCTGCTCGTCGCCGCGATCGGCTTCAGCCGCATCTATCTCGGCGTCCACTGGCCCAGCGACGTGCTCGCCGGGTGGAGCTTCGGCCTGCTCTGGGCGCTGGCGTGGTGGGCGGGGGGCAGCTGGCTCCGGCTACGGCTGTCCCGGGCGCCTTAGTGCGCCCAGCGTTCGCCCAGCACTTCGGCCTTGCCGTTCTGCCAGCGGACTTCCATCGCCGGTTCCTTGGGCTTGCCCGGTGCGAACAGCTCATAGATCGTCTCGCCGCCCTCGACCTGGCGGCTCTCGATCACGCGCTCGGGGGTAAAGGCGTCCTTCTTCGCCGCCGCGGCGGCGCGGACCTGCGCGGGCGCGGTCGCCCAGTCGATGTCGCGCTGAACCTCGACCGCGCTCAGCTTGCCGTCGGCCCCCTGCAGCACATCGATCTCGACCTCGCTGCCATCGGCCTTGGTGCCCTCGACGTCGTAATAGATGCGCCCCTCGCGTTCCTTCCGCTCGGCCTCGACGATCGTCATGCCCGGCACCGTCGCCTCGACCAGCGCGGCAAGACCGGCGGGCAGCTCCGCCGTGGTCACGTTGCTGATCGCGGTCTCGGGCCCGGCGGCAAGCACGCCATTGTCCGCCACGGCGGCGTTGTTGGCGGTGTCGGCGGCGGGCGAGCAGGCGGCCAGCAGGCTGGCGAGCGCAAGAACGGGGGCAGCGGCGGGCAAAGCGGGGCGGCGCATCGGAACTCTCCTGTAGGAAACCGGTGTCTGTTTTGCGCCGTGCCCGCCGCCCGCGCAACCTTCCGTGCGCTGAAACGCTTCCGTTGCGAAGGAGAGGGGCGATGTTGGTCGCGGCCTATTGGTGGAAGGTGCATCCGGGCAAGGAGGACCAGTTTCGCGCCGCCTGGTGCCGGGGAACGGCGCTGATTCAGGCGAAATACGGCTCGCTCGGCTCCCGTCTGCACCGCGATGCGACGGTGGACGCGGATGGGCTGACCCGCTTCATCGGGGTCGCCGAATGGCCCGATCGCGCCACCTGGCAGGCGGCGTTCGACGCGAAGATGGTCTATGACGATCCGCCAAACCGCGCCGCCTTCGTCGACGCCATCGCCGATACCGCGCACGAACCGCTGCTGCTCATGGAAGTCACCGACGATTTGCTCGACCGCGCCGCCGGTTAGCTCAGCCGTGCGCCACCGCCGAGCGGACGAACGGATCGATCGCCGCGCGCTGTTCCGCCCGCTTCCATGCCTTTTCGTGAAAGAAGAACGCGACCGCGTTGATACACGGCTCGATCAGCGCGATTCCGCCGGCCAGGGCCAGCGAGCCGGTAATGGTATAGGCTACCGTGAAGCCCACGGTGAGGTGGAGCGCGAGATAGGTCAGGGTTTTGAGCAGATCGCGGGGCATGGGCGGTTCCTCGATTGTCGGAACCGCCCATTTAGAGTGTGGGCAAATCGATCTGTAACGCGAAGATATGCCCTGAGTGATCGTGCCCGTCGATCAGCGCTTGTTCTCGAGCCGCGCGTCGTCGGCGTCGTCGATCGCGTCGGCCTTGGCCTCGCCCGCATCCTCGACATTGTCGGCCTGCGCCTCGAGCGAATCCTCGAGCGTTTCATTGGTGGTGTTGTCGGCCAGGTCCTCAAGCGCGTCGGCCTGATTCTCGGCCGCGGCCTCGACATTCGCCGCCGCCTTGTCGTCGGCATTGCCGCCGCACGCGGCGAGCGCCATCAGACCTGCGCCGGCCATCGTCGCTTTCAGGATGGATTTCATGCGATTACGCCTCCTGTTGGTTGCAAGAGGCAAGAATGAACGGGCGGGGAAGGGGTTCCCTTCCCCGTGCAATCGCCGTTCAGGCCGCGGCGCGCAGCTCTAGCCGTTCCCAGATCTCGGCCAGCGCCCTGGTCAGCTCGAGCATCATCGCGTCGTCATGCGCCGGGCCCGGCGTGAAGCGCAGCCGTTCGGTGCCGCGCGGCACCGTGGGATAGTTGATCGGCTGGACGTAGACGCCGTATTCGGCGAGCAGGATGTCGCTGATCCGCTTGGCCTTGACCGGGTCGCCGACCATCAGCGGCACGATATGCGTGGTGGTGTCCATCACCGGCAGCCCGGCTTCCGCCATCATCGCCTTGAGCCGCGCCGCGGCCGCCTGCTGCCCGTCGCGCTCCGCGCTCGACTGTTTGAGGTGGCGCACCGACGCCAGCGCGCCCGCGACCAGCACCGGCGAGAGCGAGGTGGTGAAGATGAAGCCGGGAGCATAGCTGCGGATCACGTCGATGATCGTCTGGTCCGCGGCGATATAGCCGCCCATGACGCCGAACGCCTTGCCCAGCGTTCCCTCGATGATCGTGAGGCGCGATGCCGCCTCGTCGCGCTCCGAAATGCCGCCGCCGCGCGCGCCGTACATGCCGACCGCATGGACTTCGTCGAGATAGGTGAGCGCGTTGTACTTGTCGGCCAGGTCGCAGATCGCGTGGATCGGCGCGACGTCGCCGTCCATCGAATAGACGCTCTCGAACGCGATCAGCTTGGGCGCGGTGGGATCGTCGGCGGTCAGCAACTCTTCCAGATGCGCGAGATCGTTGTGGCGCCACACGCGCTTCTCGCAGCCCGAATTGCGGATGCCCGCGATCATCGAGGCGTGGTTCAATTCGTCCGAATAGATGATGCAGCCGGGCAGCACCTTGGCGAGTGTCGACAGCGTCGCCTCGTTCGAGACATAGCCGCTGGTGAACAGCAGCGCGCCCTGCTTGCCGTGCAGGTCGGCGAGCTCCGCCTCCAGATCGACATGGTAATGGGTGTTGCCGCCGATGTTGCGCGTACCGCCCGAGCCCGCGCCGACATCATGCAGCGCTTCCTCCATCGCCGCGATCACCGCGGGATGCTGGCCCATCGCCAGATAATCGTTCGAGCACCAGACGGTGATCGGCTTCGGGCCGTTATGGCCGTGGAAGCAGCGCGCATTGGGGAACATGCCCTTATTGCGCAGGATATCGATGAACACCCGATAGCGGCCCTCGGCATGCAGCCGGTCGATCGCCTGGGTGAAGACGCGCGAATAATCCACGGCGCGCGGAGTCGTGTCGGTGCTCATGGCCGGCCCCGATAACGGTTTCGCGAGCCGAACGCCAGCGCGGCGGAGCGGGATTGTTTCCATAAGTGTGATCGAGGCGATTGAATCTCGCGCATCCTATCCTCGATCGGGACTCAAGGGCCGCTTCATGCTATGAATATAGCACCGCCGAACCGGGACTCCGAGCATTTCTGCGGCTGAGAGACCATCGCACTCCCGCTTGGATCGAGGGAGACGGACATGGAACGCAACGACTATAATTATTTCCGGCAGCGCGAGGCGGACGAGCGCGATTGCGCGGAGCGGGCGCAGGACCAGACCGCACGCCGCGCGCATCTCGACATGGCGGAACGCTATGCCGAGCGGGTGCGCTCGATGGCACCGCCGGCGGCAATCGAGGCGGCCTGAGACTTCCGGCCCGGTCCGCACCGGGTCAGAGTGCTTCCAGTTGTTCTAGACCATAACGCGCCAACGCCGACGCGAGCGCCCGCGCGGCACTGTCCAGGCGGGTGAACACCGCGATGCCGGGCCGCGGCGCGTCCGGCCAGTCCTGCCCGTCGGTCAGATATGCGATTCGCCGTGCGATACCGGGCCCGCCGTCGACGAAGACGACCGGATGCGGCGCGGCGGCGGCAAGCTCGGCCTCGACCAGCGGAAAATGGGTGCAGGCGTTGACGATCACGTCGATCCGATCGCCTCCGGGCTGGCTGAACAATCCGCCGAGCACCGCGCGGAACCGGTCCGGATCGGGCCTCTCCCCGCGTAGCCGGGCTTCGGCAAGCTGGACCAGTTCGGCGCTGCCGTGACGGATCACGGTGCAATCGGCGGCGAATCGCGCGGCGAGATTGTCGACATAGGGCTGGCGCACCGTCGCTTGCGTCCCCAGCACGCCGATCACGCGGGTTTTTGACAGCAAGGCGGCGGGCTTGATCGCAGGAACGGTGCCGACGATCGGAATGTCGAGCGCGGCGCGGACATGGGCGAGCGCGATCGTCGAGGCGGTGTTGCAGGCGATGACGATCAGGCGCGGGCGGTAACGCTCAGCGAGCCGTCCGAGCAGTGCCGGAACGCGCGCGGCAATCTCCTCCTCGCTCCTTGTCCCATAGGGGAACCCGGCGCTGTCGGCGGCATAGACCAGAGGCGCGTCCGGCAGCAGCGCGCGGGCGGGCGCGAGGACCGACAGCCCGCCGACGCCCGAATCGAAGAAGAGAAGGGGCCGGGTATCGGCCATATCGCGGGATCGCCTGACTCGTGGTTGTTGCGCCCGCTTATCGAAGGACTTAGCTTTGACGCAAGCAAGGGGACGCGCGCTGACGACCGAAATTCTCTGGGGAACGCCGACATTGGCGCTGGTGCTGGGCTATCTGCTCGGCTCGATCCCGTTCGGCGTGCTGCTGACGCGGATCGCGGGCGCGGGCGACCTGCGCACGATCGGATCGGGCAATATCGGCGCGACCAACGTGCTGCGCACCGGCCGCAAGGGGCTGGCGGCGGCGACGCTGCTGCTCGACCTGCTCAAGGGCGCGGCCGCGGTGTGGATCGCCCAGGCGTTGTGGCCGGGCACCGGCGTGCTGGCCGCGGCGGGCGCCTTCTTCGGCCATTGCTACCCCGTCTGGCTCAAATTCCGGGGCGGCAAGGGCGTGGCGACGCTGATGGGCATCGTCCTCGCGCTCCACTGGCCCTCTGGCCTCGTCTACGCGGCGGTATGGCTCGGGCTGCTCGCCGGGGTTCGCATTTCTTCCGTCGCCGGAATGCTCGCGGCGGTGAGCGCGCCGGTGAGCGCCGCCTTTTTCGGCCGGTTCGACATCGTTCCGCTGCTGATCGGCCTCGCGCTGGTGGTGCTGTGGAAGCACCGCGAGAATATCGAGCGGCTGCTGGCCGGGACCGAGCCGCGTATCGGGCGAAAGAATGGGTGAAGGGGAGAGTGATCTCGCCCGCCTCCGGCTGATCCGCTCGCCGCGTATCGGCCCCGTTACCTACCGTCAGCTCATCGCCCGTTTCGGCAGTGCCGAAGCGGCGCTCGACGCGTTGCCCGGGCTGGCGCTGCGCGGCGGCGGCGCGGCGCCGGTGATCGCCGATATCGGCCTTGCGAGACGCGAGGTGGCGGCGGCGGCAAAGCTCGGCGCGCGGCATCTGTTTCTCGGCGATCCCGATTATCCTGCACTGCTCGCCGAGCTGGAGAGCGCGCCGCCCGTGCTGATCGTGCGCGGCGACACGGGCCTCGCGCGCCGTCCTTGCGTGGCGATGGTAGGCGCGCGCAACGCCTCGGCCGCGGCGTGTCGTTTCGCGCGGCAGCTTGCGCTGGGGCTGGCGGAGGCGGGAGCGACTATCGTCTCGGGCCTTGCCCGCGGCATCGATACCGCGGCCCATCACGGGTCGATCGCCGGCGGTACGGTGGGCGTGATCGCCAGCGGGATCGATATCGCCTTCCCGCCCGAGAATCGCGCATTGCAGGAGCGGGTCGCGGTCGAGGGCCTGTTGCTCGCCGAGCAGCCGCCGGGTGCCGAGCCGCTCGCGCGCCACTTCCCCTCGCGCAACCGGATCATCGCGGGTCTGGCGCAAGGCACGGTGGTGGTCGAGGCGGCGCCGCGGTCGGGTTCGCTGATCACCGCGCGCATCGCCGCCGAGGCGGGACGCGAGGTGATGGCGGTGCCGGGCTCGCCGCTCGATCCGCGCGCTCAGGGTTGCAACCTGCTGATCCGCGAGGGCGCCACGCTGGTGCAGACCGTCGAGGATATTCTGGAAGCGATCCGCCCGATCGACGCGCGATCGGTGCGTTCGCCCGTCAGCGATTTCGCCAGCGAACCGGCCGGCGAGCCGGGCGATGCGGAACGCCGCCGGATCGCGGGGCTGCTGGGTCCGGTCGCGGTGCAGGTCGACGAGCTGATCCGTCAGGCCGGACTTCCCGCCGCCGTGGTGCAGCTCGTGCTGCTCGAACTGGAGCTGGCCGGCCGGCTCGAGCGGCATGCGGGCGGGCGCGTGAGCCTGATCTGACCCCGCCTATGCGGCGCGCAGGCGGATATGCGCGGCGCGCAGCGCCATCGGATAGAGGATCTCGTTCTCGGCGCGCACGCGGTTCTGGAGCGTGTCGAGCAGCGTCCGAAGCCCGGCGACGAAGCGCTCACGGTCGGCGGCGATCGCGGATTCGTCCCATGTTGCGGCGAACGCGCTCCAGTCGGCGGCGAGCGCCGCATAGGCGTTGATCGCCTCCTCGGCCATGATGCGCTGACCCGCATCGCGCCCGGTGAGGAGCAGCGGATAGATTTGCTCATCCTCGATCGCGAGATGGGGGGTCAGCAGCGAGTCGAGATGATCGAGGCTCGCGGCGAGCTCTGCGGGGCCGGCCTCGCTTTCGGTCTCCCGCACGATTCGCCGTACCGCCGCGAAAATGGCGCCGTGGTCGTGCATGAGGTTCTCGAACGACAGCATTCCGGGGCGCCTAATGGTGGAATCCGACCATCGGATAACCGGAATGGGTTAAGAAGCGGCTCGCACTGCCTCTTGACGCGCGGCGGCGCGGCTTCCCATCCTCGCGCGTATACGCGAAGCCTCAAAATCGGAATTCCATGCAGCTCGTCATCGTCGAATCGCCTGCCAAGGCGAAAACCATCGAGAAATATCTGGGCAAGGACTATCGCGTCCTCGCGTCGTACGGCCATGTCCGCGACCTGCCGCCCAAGGACGGATCGGTGAAGCCCGATGAAGGCTTCGCGATGGACTGGGAAACCTATGCCGACAAGGCGAAGCAGCTGAAAGCGATCACCGACGAGGCCAAGAAGGCCGATCGCCTGATCCTCGCCACCGACCCCGATCGCGAGGGCGAGGCGATCAGCTGGCACGTTCAGGAGCTGCTGGCGAAGAAGAAGGCGCTGCCCAAGGAGGTCGAGCGCGTCACCTTCAACGCGATCACCAAGCCCGCGATCCTCGCGGCGATGGCGGCGCCGCGCCAGCTCGATACCGATCTGATCGACGCTTATCGCGCGCGCCGCGCGCTCGATTACCTCGTCGGTTTCACCCTCTCCCCGGTGTTGTGGCGCAAGCTGCCCGGCGCCAAATCGGCCGGCCGCGTGCAGTCGGTCGCGCTGCGCCTGATCGTCGAGCGCGAGCGCGAGATCGAGCTGTTCAAGCCGCAGGAATATTGGTCGGTCACCGCGCATCTCGAGCATGACGGCACCGCGTTCGACGCCCGCCTGACGCGCTTCGAGGGCAAGAAGATCGATCGCCTCACGATCGGCGACGAAGGCACCGCCATGCGCGCCAAGGCCGCGGTCGAGCAGGGCCGCTTCAGCGTCGCCAGCGTCGAGACCAAGCCGGCGATGCGCAACCCGCCGCCGCCCTTCACCACCTCGACCCTCCAGCAGGAGGCGGCGCGCAAGCTCGGCTTCTCGGCCAGCCACACGATGCGGATCGCGCAGGCGCTCTACGAGGACGGCGCGATCACCTATATGCGTACCGATGGCGTCCAGATGGACGGTGCGGCGATCCAGGAGGCGCGCAAGGCCGTCGCGATTCGCTATGACGGGTCGTACGTGCCGGACAAGCCGCGCCAGTATCAGACCAAGGCCAAGAACGCGCAGGAAGCGCATGAGGCGATCCGCCCGACCGATCTCGGCCGTTTGCCGGCCATGGTCGCGCGTCATCTCGAGCCGGAGCAGGCCAGGCTCTACGAGCTGATCTGGAAACGCACCATCGCCAGCCAGATGGAATCGGCCTCGATCGAGCGCACCACGGTCGACATCGCCGCTCAGGTCGGCGCCCGC
>DATIGZ010000497.1:0-11231 GCA_035481255.1 Sphingomonas sp.
CCCGCCGCCTGCCCCGCCGCGCGGCTCGCGGGATCGCGCCGCCCGGCGGGCACGAAGCCGCGATTGATCAGCACGGCCCCCTTTGGCGTGGCCAGCGGGGTCAGCACCCAGAAGCCGGCGCCGCGCTCGCTGAGCGCCTGAACCAGAGTCTCACGGTCATGCAGAAACCGGCCCGTCGCCACGACGCGGCGATACTCGCTGGCCCGAACGTCCATCCCCGGCCATTGCGCCGGACCGGGCACCGCCACCGGCGCCGCCCGCGTCCCGGCCTCGACCCGCGCGATCAGGTCGAGCTTCCATGCGCGCCGCTCGATCTGCCACACGCCCAGCGCGACGAAGCCGATCGTGGCAAGCAGCGCCAGCGCGATGAGCAGCGCGCGTTTCATGCGGGCCTCAGGACGATCGGGCGTCCACCATCGGCATCATGTTGGTGTTGAGGTGGAACATGATCCACAGCGATCCGGCGATCACGATCAGCACCAGCACCGCGGTGAAGATATAGGCCATCAGGGTCCAGCCGCCCTCCGACTGGGTGTTGACGTGCAGGAAGCAGACGGTGTGGACCAGTATCTGCACGATCGCCGCGGCGACGATCAGCACACCGGTCGTGGTGGCGTCCAGCGTGGCGGTCATCACCAGCCAGAACGGCACCGCGGTGAGCACCACCGACAGCAGGAAGCCGATCACATAGGTGCGGCGCGAGGCGTGCGGGGCGCCATGGCCGTGCGCCGCGTCATGGGTGGCATCGGTCATCGCAGAACCCCGAGCAGATAGACGAAGGTGAAGACGCCGATCCAGACGACGTCGAGGAAGTGCCAGAACATGCTGAGGCACTGGAGCCGCCGCTGGTTCTCCGGATGCAGGCCCCGCTGGTTCAGCTGGAACAGCATCACGACCAGCCAGATGATGCCGAAGGTGACGTGCAGACCGTGGGTGGCGACCAAAGTGAAGAAGGCCGACAGGAAGGCGCTGCGCTGCGGCGTCGCGCCTTCATGGATGAGCTCGGCGAACTCGAACAGTTCGATCCCGACAAACGCGGCGCCGAGCAGGCCGGTGACGATCAGCCAGAGCTTCGTCCCGCCCAGTCTGCCCTCCTGCATGGCGATCATCGCGAAGCCATAGGTGATCGACGACACCAGCAGGATAGCGGTGTTGAGCGCGACCAGCGGCAGCGAGAAGATCTCGCGCGGGATCGGCCCGCCGGCATAGGCGGTACTGAGCACGCCGAAGGTCGCGAATAGCGTCGCGAAGATCAGCGCATCGCTCATCAGGTAGATCCAGAAGCCGAGCAGCGTGCTGCCCCCCGCCTCATGGTGATGCTCGTCCTCGACCAGATAGAAGGTCGGCTCGCGCGCTTGCGTGTCGTTCAGTGCGTCCGCGGCCATGGTCACGCTCCCGCCGCGAGCAGCCGGGTGCGCGCGTCCTCTTGTTCCGCGACCTCATCCACGGGGATGTAATAGTCGCGGTTGTAGTTGAAGGTGTGCGCGATCGAATAGACCAGCAGCGCCACCGCGCAGATCGCGGCCAGCCACCAGATGTACCAGATCATCGCAAAGCCCAGCACCGCGGCCAGCGCCGACAGGATCACGCCCGCGCCGGTATTGCGCGGCATGTGGATGGGCTTGAAGCCCTTTTCCGGCCGCTGCGCTCCGCGCTTCTTCATGTCGTACCACGCGTCGAGATCGTGGATCTGCGGCTGGAACGCGAAGTTGTAGTTGGGCGGCGGCGACGACGTCGACCATTCCAGCGTGCGGCCGTCCCATGGATCGCCCGTGGTGTCGCGCAGCTTGTCGCGGTTCTTGATGCTCACACCGATCTGGATGACGAAGGCGACGATGCCGATCAGGATGATCACCGCGCCGATCGCCGCGATGATGAACCAGGGCTGCAGCGCCGGATCCTCGAAATGGTTCACGCGGCGCGTGGTGCCCATCAGGCCGACGATATAGATCGGCGTCCACGCGACCCAATAGCCGATCACCCAGCCCCAGAAGGTCACCTTGCCCCAGAAGCGGTCGAGCCGGAAGCCGAAAGCCTTGGGGAACCAGTAGTCCATCCCGGCGAACAGGCCGAACACGACACCGCCGATGATCACGTTGTGGAAGTGCGCGACCAGGAACAGCGAGTTGTGCAGCACGAAGTCCGCCGGCGGCACCGCGAGCAGCACACCGGTCATGCCGCCGACCACGAAGGTGATCATGAAGGCGATCACCCACATCATCGGCAGCTCGAACCGGATGCGGCCGCGATACATGGTGAACAGCCAGTTGAAAATCTTCGCGCCCGTCGGGATCGAGATCACCATCGTGGCGATACCGAAGAAACTGTTGACGCTCGCACCCGATCCCATGGTGAAGAAGTGGTGCAGCCAGACGAGGTAGGACAGGATCGTGATGACGACCGTGGCGTAGACCATCGACGAATAACCGAAGAGCCGCTTGCCGGTGAAGGTCGAGGTGATTTCGGAATAGATGCCGAACACCGGGAGGATCAGGACATAGACCTCCGGGTGACCCCAGATCCACACCAGATTCCAGTACATCATGGCGTTGCCGCCAAGATCGTTGGTGAAGAAGTTGGTGCCGACATAGCGGTCGAGCATCAGCATCGCGAAGGCGGCGGTCAGTACCGGGAAGATGGCGATGACCAGTACGTTGCTGCAGAGCGCGGTCCAGCAGAACACCGGCATCTTCATCATCGTCATGCCCGGCGCGCGCATCTTGATGATGGTCACCACCATGTTGATGCCCGACAGGGTCGTGCCGATACCGGCTATCTGCAGCGCCCATAGGTAATAGTCCGGCCCTGTGCCGGGACTATTCTCGATATTGGCGACGGGCACGTAGTTGAGCCAGCCGCCGCGCGAAAACTCGCCGACGAACAGCGATACCATCACCAGCCCCGCGCCCGCGACGGTCAGCCAGAAACTGAGGTTGTTGAGGAACGGAAACGCCACGTCGCGCGCGCCGATCTGAAGCGGCATGACATAGTTGACGATGCCCACGACCAGCGGGATCGCCACGAAGAAGATCATGATCGTCCCGTGAGCGGTGAAGATCTGGTCGTAATGGTGCGGGGGCAGGTAACCCTCGCTCGCGCCGAACGCGATCGATTGCTGAAGGCGCATCATCAGCGCGTCGGCGAAGCCGCGCAGCAACATGACGATGCCCAGGATCATGTACATGATCCCGATCTTCTTGTGGTCCACCGTGGTGAACCACTCGGTCCACAGATAGCCCCACAGCTTATATTTGGTCACCGCGCCGACGATGCCGAGGCCCAGCAGGGCCACGACGGCGAAGGTGATGACGAGGATCGGTTCGTGGAAGGGGAAGGATTCCCAGCCGAGCCGGCCGAAGATCGCCCTGGTGACGGATTCGTCGAACATGATTGCTCCGGCGGCTCAGGCTGCGCCGGCGCGGGGGGCGCCCGGCACGGCAGGAAGATGAAGGGAAGAGGTCTTGTGGTGACCGCCATGCTGCTCCGGCTGCGCGGCGGGGCTGCCCGACGGCACCGGTGAGGGCGGCGTGGCGCGTCCGGGCGCGACACCCTTTTCCGCATCGCTCTTGAACAGCGCGCCCTTCGGCTTGTCGCCGTCGGGCGGCGGGTTGCCATGGCCCGATGGCATGGCGGCATGCCCGCCGCCCGCGCGCTGGTCGTGGCGCATCACGTCGCTCATGCACGGGGTGCCGGGGCGGACGCAGCGATTATAGACGCGGTCGAACAGCGTGTTGTCGACGCTCGCGAAATACAGGGCGGGAACGCGCTCGCTCGGCTTTTCCAGCGCGAGATAACGCGTGGTGTCGAGCGTCTGTCCGCTGCCCTTGACCCGGCCGACCCACGCGTCGAACCCGCCGTCGTTCACGCCATAGAGCTTGAAACGCATGTGCGAGAAACCCTCGCCGCTATAATTGGCCGACATGCCGCGGAAGCTGCCCTCGCGGTTGATCACCGCGTGCAGCTGGCTCTTCATGCCGGGCATGACATAGATCATCCCCGCCAGCGTCGGCGCGTAGAAGGTGTTCATCATGTTGGTCGAGGTCAGCTCGAACCGCACCTGCCGGTCGACCGGCAGCACCAGTTCGTTGACGCTCGCCACACCCTGTTCGGGGTAGATGAACAGCCATTTCCAGTCGAGCGAGACGACCTGCACCACCAGCGGCTTGACCTTGGGGTCGACCGGCTTGCTCGCGGTGATCCGGTTCAACGGCCTGAACGGGTCGAGCAGGTGCGTGCTCCACCAGGTCAGCGCGCCGAGGCAAATGATGATGAGCAGGGGCGCGGACCAGATCACCAGCTCGAGCGCTGTCGAGTGGTCGAACTCGGGATCGTAGGTCGCTTCCTTGTTGCTGTGGCGATAGCGCCACGCGAAGACGATGATCAACGCGATCACCGGAACGATGATCAGCAGCATCAGCGCCGTCGAGATGTAGATGATGTCGCGTTGCTGCAACGCGATGTCGCCGGCCGGATCGAGGACCGATCGATCACACGCGGCGAGTATTGCCGTCAGCGGCAATAACGTCAGGATCCGGCGTGCAGTGGACAGTTTCGTGTCTTCGCGCATGGACCTCCGCCTATCCCGGCGCACCTGCGCGCCGACATTGGACCTTTTGTCCTATCCCCGTCGTGTTGCTTTTCTGGTGCAGCGGACGTTGAAACGCAATAACATCGAAGAAGCTGCCGGAGCGTAACCGCATGACTGCACCGATCGCCGCCTCCACATCGACCGCGCTCGAGCGCGACGCCCGCCTCGTGAGCGCCCGCGAGCACAAAATCGCCCCCGGAGAAATCGCCATCGGCGTTATCGTCGGAAGAACCAGCGAGTTTTTCGACTTCTTCGTTTACGCGATCGCCTCGGTGCTGGTGTTCCCCTCGCTGATCTTCCCCTTCGTCGATCCACTGACGGGCACGCTCTATTCCTTCGCGCTGTTCTCGCTCGCCTTCATCGCGCGACCGCTCGGTTCGGCGCTCTTCATGTGGATCGACCGCAATCATGGCCGCGGGGTGAAGCTCACCATCGCGCTGTTCCTGCTTGGCGGATCGACCATGTCGATGGCATTCCTGCCGAGCTACAATCAGGCCGGCATGACAGTGGTGTGGGTGCTCGCGCTACTGAGGATCGGACAGGGCGTGGCGCTGGGCGGCGCGTGGGACGGGCTTCCTTCGCTGCTCTCGCTCAACGCGCCCGCCAATCGCCGCGGCTGGTATGCGATGATTCCGCAGCTCGGCGCACCGCTCGGCCTGATCGTGGCGGCGGGTCTGTTCGCCTTCTTCATGTCGACCTTGTCGGACGCGGACTTCCTCTCCTGGGGCTGGCGCTATCCTTTCTTCGTCGCCTTCGCGATTAACGTCGTCGCCCTCTTCGCCCGCCTCCGCCTTGTCGCGACGCCCGAGTTCGAGCGGCTGTTCGAGAGCCGAGAACTCCAGCCCGCGCCGTTCTGGGAAACGGTGCGCGAGGAGGGGCGGACCATCGCGCTCGGTTCGTTCGCGCCGCTCGCCAGCTTCGCGCTGTTCCACCTCGTCACGGTTTTCCCACTTTCGTGGATCCTGCTCAACACCGGCGAAGCCGCCGAGCGCTTCCTGGTCATCGAGATCGTCGGCGCGGTTGTCTGCGTGCTGGCGATGCTTGCGTCCGGCTTCATCGCCGACCGTGTTGGCCGACGCGCGGTGCTCGGCGTCTCAGCGGTGCTGATCGGCGCCTATAGCGGGTTCGCGCCGCAGCTGCTGGGCGCAGGCGGGTTCGGCGAGACGGTCTATATGATCGCGGGCTTCATCCTGCTGGGCTTGGCATTCGGCCAGTCGTCGGGCGCGGTCAACGCCAGCTTCTCGAGCGAGCGACGCTATACGGGCGCGGCGACCACCGCCAACCTTGCCTGGCTGATCGGCGCCGGCTTCGCGCCGCTTGTTGCGCTGCTGCTGGCGAGTAACTTCGGCCTCTGGTCGGTGGGCGCCTACTTGCTCTCCGGAGCCGCTTGCACGCTCGCCGCGCTCGCGATCAACCGTGATTGGGCGCGGCCGGGCGAATAAGCACACGGGCGGCGCCATGCGCGCGCTCCCCTCAACACGGGCATACGAAAAGCCCCGGAAAGCGATGGCTTTCCGGGGCTTTGTAATGGTGGGCGCGGCAAGGATTGAACTTGCGACCCCTGCGATGTCAACACAGTGCTCTACCACTGAGCTACGCGCCCGATTGCCTTGCGGCTAAACTCGGGAAGCGGCCCTTTAGCGGGGGCCGACGACCCATGCAAGCGGGTTAAAGTCGTTTTTCGTCCCGCCGCGCCGGAAGTTCAATTCCGGCTCGGAACCTGCTCCATCTCGAACAGGCGGTCGACCTCGAGCACCAGGTCGCGCAGGTGGAAAGGCTTCGACAGGACACGGGCCGACGGGATCTGCTTACCCGCCTTCAGCGTCACCGCCGCAAAGCCGGTGATGAACATCACGCGCATGTCGGGAGCGATCTCACCCGCCTTCTGCGCCAGCTCGATCCCGTCCATCTCGGGCATCACGATATCGCTCAACAGCAGATCGAAGCGCTCAGCCTCAATAAGCGGCAACGCGGCAGTGCCGCGATCGACGGCGGTAACCGAATAGCCGGAACGCTCAAGCGCGCGCGCGAGGTACTCGCGCATCACCTTGTCGTCCTCGGCCAGAAGAATCCTGATCATCCCAACCCCAATTGAAGCGCCGTCCGCGCCGCGTCGGCCCCACGAATCCGGCGCCTGACGTCAGGGCACATATTATGCCCCAAGGACTTAAGATTTTCCAGCCGCAGCAGGCGTTGCCGCGCGGGTTCGCTCCGCATAGGTTCACCGGGTGAGAGCCACTCCGCCCTTCGACCGCCACGGCCCCGAGACGCCGGTCTCGCCCGTGGTGCTGTCGGTCCCGCATGCCGGGCGTGATTATCCGCTGCCGCTGCGCGCGGCGCTGCGCGTTTCGCCCATAAGTCTGCTGCCGCTTGAGGACCGGCATGCCGATACGCTGGCACTGGCCGCGCGCGGAACCGAGACATTGTTCGTCGCCAACCGGGCGCGGGCGTGGATCGACCTCAACCGCGCAGAGCATGAACGCGATCCGCGAATCGATGAGGGCGCCGAGCCGATGCCCGAGGGCGCGATGTCATTGAAGCTGCGCAGCGGCCTTGGCCTTGTACCCCGCCGTGCGAGTGGCGCCGACCTTTGGCGCCGGCGATTCGCAGACGAGGAGGTGCGCCAGCGGATCGAGGAGGACCATCGCCCCTACCATTTCGCGTTGACCGCTGCGCTGGCGGCGGCGCGCGACCGGTTCGGTGTAGCGGTGCTGCTCGATATTCACTCGATGCCGCCACTGGCGAGCGGCGGCGCGCGTGTGGTGATCGGCGACCGGTTCGGCCGGTCCGCCGCCGCGCGCTTCATCGGACGGATCGAGGCGGCGGTGCATGCCTCAAGCGTGCGCACCGCGGTCAACACGCCCTATGCCGGCGGCCATGTCCTGGACCGCCATGCCGATCCCGCCGCGAACATCCATGCGATCCAGATCGAGCTCGACCGCACCCTCTATCTCGACCGCCGCCGCGATCAGCCGGGCGCGGGATTCGATGCGACCGCCACCCTGCTCCGCCGGGTTATCGATTCGGTCGCGGACGAAGCGCTGCCCCTCACCGCGGCCGCGCAATAAGGGTCAGATGGCCCGCACAGGCTGGAAGCGCGGCCAGCGTGCATCCGCGACCCTCGCGCTCACGCGCCAGATCAGCGCCACGCCGATCAGGCTCACCAGCCCGTCCAGCGCATAGTGCCAGCCGAGATAGACCGAACCGAACCAGATGATCGCGGCATAGACGATCACCGCTTCGCGCAACCGGGTGTGCCAGGCGGCCGCGACGAAGATGAAGGTAATCGCACAGTGCATCGACGGCATCGCCGAAATGCCCCCGCCCAGATCGCCCGCCGGCCCCGCTTGCATTGCCCACAACATATCGTGGAACCGCATCGCCAGCGTCCCCCTGAGCTCATCGTGCAACCCGTCGAACCCGAAGCCGAGATCGGGGCCGAAGATCGGCCCGGCCGAGGGCAGAGCGTGCGCGACGACGACGCCCAGCAACAGCCAGGCCATGCCCCATGACAGAAAGTAGCGCGCCGCCAGCCGATCGCTCGCGAACATCGCCACGATCAGCGACACCAGCACGATCAGCACGATCCACGCACCATAGATCAGGTCGATCACCGGCGTGACGGCGTCGGGCAGCAGGTGCAGAATCCGCCACGGGTCCACGCCGAACGCGGCGCGTTCCGCCTGAGCGAAGAGCATATCCGCCCAATAGCCGTCGCGCGCGGGAATCGCGCCCTTGATCGGAGCAAGCCAGAGCAGGAACAGGATCGAGGTCTGGAACAGCAGATAGCGTTCGAGTCCCCAGCGCCAGTTGGCGCGAAGAACGGCACCAAGCTCGCGCGCGTTCGGGCTTCTGCGCCGCGCCATGGTGAGGAACAGCCCGAAGACCGCCAGCGAAGTGGTGAAAAACAGCATGCCGTCGAAGCGCAGCGCACCGGAGAAGGCGAAGGAGAGAGCGCCCATGACCGCAAGCATGGCGAAATAAACGCCATGCCAAATCGCCACGACTGAATCGCGTCCCCCCATGGGAGCCTGAATACACCACACAGGTTACGATTCACCGTTTCGGAATGGTAACGGACTTCGCAACTTTTGTGCGGGCGGCAATCGGCCCAACGCACAAAAAAACCGCCCGGTGTTACCACCGGGCGGCCAAGGTTCAGGGAGGAGACACGCCCGAGGGCGTGCCGCACGGTTCCGCGAAAGGGGGGACACGAAACCGTACTAAACAGGATATAGGGGGGCTTGACCGTGGCTTCAAGGCCACAATCGAAAATGCGATGAAAGGAGGAAGATCGGCTCCCAAACCCTTCTTCTGCGGCGAAGAATCGCGCGAAGGCCGGGTGCGGCACGCATATCGGGAGGCGGGTGCCCGAAGGCAAGCAGTCGAAGAAAGAAGCGCCGCGCCCCGCCGCCGATCGCGGCGGGGCGCGGGCTGAATCAGGCGGCCGGCGCGATCTGCGGCGCGACGTTGCCCTGCTGGAGCTGACGCGCGAAGATCTCACGCATCAGGCCCAGCGAGAAGAGATGCGCATAGATCAGCGGCAGCATGCCGTTCTGCGCCATCTTACGCAGCTGGTCGCCGCGCAGATCGTTGAGCTTAGCCTCATCGACCATGCGGAAACCGCGATAGATATAAGGCTGTTCCGAGCCTTCGGGCTGGATCGCGACTTCACCGTCCATCAGCAGGCCGAGATCGTTGAGCTCCTTCAGGAACGCGTTGGTCTTCTGGCCGGCGATTTCGAACTCCTCGTTGAACTTGAGGATGTTCTGGACCAGCTCGGTCGGCTTGCCGTCTTCGAACAGGGCGTCGCCCTCGTCGAACGCGCCGATCGTGTCGGAGGTCGGATCGAAGCAGAGCGACAGCTCCTCCGAATCCGGACGCAGACGGGCGAGCAGATAGGGATAGCGGCGGACATAGGCGGGAATGTACAGATTCTCGCCTTCCTTGATCTTGCCGTCGGCGCCGAAGAAGACGTTGACGCCCTCGTTCAGGCCCATCAGGCCCAGCGGCACCGAATCGTCACCGACCGAGAAGACGATCGGCATGCTACGCTGCACCAGCGGGAATTCCTCCACCGTCAGCGGAATCGCGTGCTGAGTCGCCATGAACGGCGCGGAATTGGCCTGACGGATGCGCCAATTGCCATGCAGCTCGCTCGAGAGCGGCTGGAGATCGTTGTAGAAAAGCGGAAGACCCTGTGCTTGCGGCGCGCTCGCCATGAAACTCTCCTGGGAATGAAACCGCAGCGGTCTATTGGCCCGGGCGCTCCGGCGCAAGGGAAACGAGCTTGCCGGGGTTGAGCAGGTTGAGCGGGTCGAAAGCGCTCTTGATCGCGGCAAGCGCGTGCATTCGCGCCGGCGAAGACAATCGCGCCAGCTCGTCGCGCTTCATCTGACCGATGCCGTGTTCGGCGGAGATCGATCCCCCCGCCGCAACCACCAGATCGTGGACGAACGGACTGATTACATCCGAATTGGTCTTCGCCCAGTCCGCCGCGCTGCCCGCGGGAGCGCGGACGTGGAAGTGGACATTGCCGTCGCCCAGATGCCCGAACGCGCCCGCGCTCACGCCGGGAAAACGGGCCTCGACCGCTTTCGCGCCGTCGATCATGAAATCGGGCATTCCCGCCACCGGCACCGAAATATCGTGCTGGAGGGCCGGACCGCCGGCACGCTCGGCCTCGGAGATCGATTCGCGCAGCTTCCAGAAAGCGTCAGCCTGCGCCTCGCTCGCCGCGATCGCTGCATCCGCGACAAGGCCAAGCTCGAGCGCCGGACCGAGAAGCCGTTCGAGCAGGGCCGCGGGCGGCTCCTGGCCTTCGCTGGTCGCCACCACTTCGATCAACGCGTGCCAGGGATGGTCGTCCGCCAGCGGCGCGCGGGTGCCGGGGATATGCCGCAGCACGGCGCCCAGCGAATGAGCGGGCACGACCTCAAAGCTCTCGACCGTGTCGGTCGCGGCCTCCAGCGAGCGCAACAGATCGAGCGCGGCATGGGGAGAAGCCAGCCCCACCCATGCCACGGCACGTGCACGCACCGCGGGGACGAGCTTCAGGCTCGCCGCGGTCACGACGCCCAGCGTTCCCTCCGCGCCGACCAGCAGCTGGTTGAGGTCGTAGCCGCGATTGTCCTTCTTGAGCGCGGCCAGCCCGTCATGGATGCTCCCGTCGGGCAGCACCGCCTCCAGCCCCAGCACCAGCCCGCGCATCGTCCCGAAGCGCAGCACCTGCGTGCCCCCCGCGTTGGTCGAGACGAGCCCCCCCACCGTCGCGCTCCCCTTGGCGCCCAGCGTCAGCGGGAAGCGCCGGTCCTGCGCCAGCGCCGCATCGTGGAGATCGGCGAGGATCACTCCCGCCTCGACTTCTGCGAGGTTCGCCGCGGCGTCGATCCGCCGCACGCGATTCATCCGCCGCAGCGACAGGATCAGCGCCGACCCGTCCGCCGGCGGAGTCGCCCCGCCGACCATCGAGGTGTTTCCCCCCTGCGGTACCAGCGCGACGCCGTGCTGCCCGGCAAGCATCACCATCGCCGCTACCGCATCGGTCGAATCGGGCTGGAGGATCGCCGGCGCCGCGCCATGGTAACGTCCGCGCCAGTCATTCAGCCACGGGGCGATGTCGTCGGCCCCGGTCAGCACCGCC
>DATIGZ010000498.1:0-2956 GCA_035481255.1 Sphingomonas sp.
CAGATCTGCCGCATCCCGCGCTTCCGCGAGACGCTGCCCAGCGGGAAGAGCTACGAGGTGCTCGACGAGGGCTATCGCTCGGACGCCGACGATACCGACCCGTTCACCGTGCCCGCGGGCCATGTGTTCCTGATGGGCGACAATCGCGACGATTCGGCCGACAGCCGCTTCCCGCATGAGCGCGGGGGCATCCGCTTCGTGCCGATGGAGAATCTGCAGGGCAAGGCGGTGGTCAGCTTCTGGTCCACCGATGGTGGCGCGCAGTGGCTGCTGCCATGGACGTGGTTCAGCGCGGCGCGCTGGAGCCGCATCGGGGAAGGCTTTTGAGCGAGAAGCTGGCGGACTGGCTGGCGGGGGTGCTGGGCGGTCCCGCGGACGATCTGGCGGGGTATGAGCGTGCGCTGACGCACGGCAGCCAGGGTGCGGCCAATTACGAGCGGCTGGAGTTTCTGGGCGACCGCGTGCTTGGGCTGACGCTCGCCGAATGGCTGTACGAGCGGTTTCCCGACGAGCCCGAGGGCAAATTGTCGCGGCGCTTCAATTCGCTGGTGACCGGGCAGGTCTGCGCCGAGGTGGCGCGCGAGATCGGCGCGCCGGCGCATTTGCGGCTGGGCAAGCAGGCGCGCGACGATGGCGCGGCGTCGAGCGACAATGTGCTGGGCGACGTGATGGAGGCGCTGATCGGCGCGCATTTCGTCGAGCGCGGCTTCGAGCCGGCCAGGGCGCTGGTGCGGCGGCTGTGGGACAGCCGCATCGACGCGCAGTCGGCCGCGCCCAAGCATCCCAAATCGGCGTTGCAGGAATGGGCCGCGGCCAACAACCGCCGTCCGCCGGAATATGAGCTGGTCGAGCGTTCGGGCCCGGGCCACGCGCCGCGCTTCAAGGTGCTGGCCAAGATCGGCAAGCTGGCGCAGGCCGAGGGTGAGGGCAGCTCGAAGCAGGAAGCCGAGACCGCCGCGGCGGCGGCATTGCTGGCGGCGGTGATCTAGGACCGCTACGGAGAAGACGTGAACGAAGTTACGGAACAACGCTGCGGCCTGATCGCCGTGGTCGGCGCGCCCAATGCGGGCAAGTCGACATTGGTGAACGCGCTGGTCGGCCAGAAGGTCGCGATCGTCAGCCCCAAGGCGCAGACGACCCGCACCCGGCTGATGGGCATCGCGATCGAGGGCGACGCGCAGCTGCTGCTGGTCGACACGCCGGGCATCTTCGATCCCGCGCGGCGGCTCGACCGGGCGATGGTCGCGGCGGCATGGGAAGGCGCCAAGGATGCCGACCTGATCGCGCTGGTGGTCGACGGCAAGGGCGGGGTCGGGCCCAAGGTGCGCGCGCTCGCCGAGAGCCTCAGGGACCGGCGCGAGCGCAAGCTGCTGATCCTCAACAAGGTCGATATCGCCGACAAGCCGCGCCTGCTCGGCCATGCCGCGACGCTCAACGATCTGGGCGCGTTCGACGATACCTATTTCGTGTCGGCGGCGACCGGCGACGGCGTGCCCGAGCTCAAGGCCGCGCTGGCCGCGAAGCTTCCGCAAGGCCCGTGGCACTTCCCCGAGGATCAGGTGTCCGACGCGACCGACCGCATGCTGGCGGCCGAGATCACGCGCGAGCAGCTCTACCTCCAGCTCCATGCCGAGCTGCCCTATGCCAGCGCGGTCGAGACCGAACAGTATAAGGAGCGCGAGGACGGGTCGGTCGAGATCCACCAGCAGATTCTGGTCGGGCGCGAGACGCAGCGCGCGATCGTGCTGGGCAAGGGCGGCAGCCGCATCAAGGAGATCGGCGCGCGGGCACGGGCCGAGCTGGCCAAGCTGATGGGGGTGAAGGTCCACCTGTACCTGCACGTCAAGGTACGGCCGGGCTGGGAGGACGATCGCACCCTGTATCGCGATATCGGGCTGGACTGGGTCGAGTAGGGTCAAGTCGTCGTCTTCCCGTCATCCCGGCCTCGTGCCGGGATCCACCGGGAGGTGGGGGCTGGAGAAGATGTTCCAGCTCAGCCCGGGAGACTGAGTGGACCCCGGCACAGGGCCGGGGTGACGGAGATGCCCGCCGGCCCTACCCCAGCAGCGAGTCCACCCATAAGGGGACGAGCGTTCCCGCCGGACCGAGGCGGCTTTCACCGAACCATGCGCTGCCTTCGGAGCGGTCGAGGTTGAGTTCGAGCGTCTCGGCGCCGTGGTAGCGCGCGGTGCGCACGAAACCGGCGGCGGGGTAGACCGCACCCGACGTGCCGATCGACACGAACAGGTCGGCGCGCGAAATGGCGGCGTCGATCGCGTCCATCGAATAGGGCATCTCACCGAAGAAGACGATGTCGGGGCGCAGCGACGGCGCGCCGCAGGTGGCGCAGCGCGTGCGCGGAGGAAGCGTGCCGGTCCACGGCTTGCGCGCGTCGCAATCGGCGCAGAGCGCGGAATTGAGCTCGCCGTGCATGTGGATCAGCCGCTTCGACCCGGCGCGATCGTGCAGGTCGTCGACATTCTGGGTGACCAGCAGCAATTCGCCCGGCCATTGCGCATCGAGCCGGGCGAGCGCGTGATGCGCGGCGTTGGGCGCGACGGTCGGCAGCTTCGCGCGGCGTTCGTCATAGAAGCGGTGAACCAGCACCGGATCGTGCGCGAGCGCTTGCGGCGTGCACACGTCCTCGACGCGATGCCCCTCCCACAGCCCGCCGGGGCCGCGAAAGGTGGCGACGCCGCTCTCGGCCGAGACGCCCGCGCCGGTGAGGATGACGATGTTGCGGATGTCAGGCACTGGCGCTCCTCGGGCCGAACAGGATGATCGCGGTGCCGGCGAGGGCGACCGCGCCGCCGATCAGGTCCCAGCGGTCGGGCCGCGCGCCCTCGACCGCCCATAGCCACAGTATCGCGGCGGTGATGTAGATCCCGCCATAGGCGGCATAGGCGCGGCCGGCATGGCTGGTCTCGATCAGCGTCAGAGCCCATGCGAACAGGAT
>DATIGZ010000499.1:0-5065 GCA_035481255.1 Sphingomonas sp.
CGGCAAGATGGCCGCGGTCAACATCCAGCCCGCCGAATAACCCGTGATCCGCGTGCGGCCGCTCCGGCGTGCCGCACGCGCCTCGCCACAAGGGAGTCCATGATGGCGCAAGTCCCCTATCGTGAGCACGCCGCGCGTGCCCGCGCCGATGCCGACGCAGCGACGCTCGACAATGTCCGCGACCGCTGCCTTCGCGCCGAAGCCGCCTGGCTCGAAATGGCCGAACGGCAGGAAAGCGTCGACCGCGCCCGCGCCAAGCGCGAGCAGCAACATCTTTCTCAACAGGAATCTACGTGAACCTCAATTACCAGAATACCGAACGACATTTCCCCACCCTGCGCGACGCCCCCTACCGGCCTCGCACCCGCCGCCGCAGCGCGGCAGACACCCGCGCCGCCGCGATCGCCTTTGCCGCCGCGCGTGAGATCCTCGGCTGACCCCGCCCGAAGCGCCGGCTTTCGCTGGCCGCACCACTTCCCGCCTGCTAGACCGGCGGGATCAGCGGACCTTCTTTCGTAAGCACCGTTGGCTGAGAGACCTTGCGCGCTCCCGCTTACTTGCCGGAGACCCGCTATCGATCCCCGCCTGATGACTGCCTATGCCGTTGGAATCGCGTTCGCCGCGGTCGCCATGACCTTCGCCATGGCCGCCCGCCACCGTGCGCGCACGCGCCGGAGCCTGCGGTCCGATTCCGCAAGGCCGCGGCAGCGGTCACTCGGCTGGTGGCGGCGCTGATCGGCTAGCGGGCTCGTGGCTCGGCCTCCCGGTCTCGACGGCGGCTAGGATCAGCCTCTCTCTTAGCCCCTCCCGCTTGCGGGAGGAGTTGGGGTGGGTCTTCTTTCTGACCGAGCCCACGCAGAGAACGACCGCAAGCGCTCCAATTTCGGCACCCGCAAATAGACCGTCATCCCGGCCTTGTGCCGGGATCCACCGGGAGGCGGACTGGAAGCAAGAGACTCTATCGAGTCGCCCGAGGCGCCGTGGATCCCGGCAAGGCCGGGATGACGGATGAGAGGGACGACGGATACCAACCTCAATGTGGGCGTGGCCTCCTAGCCCGCTCGCAGGAAAGGGCTGGAGTGGATCGCCATTCAATCCCCCCTCCAGGGAGGGATTGGAAGTGGCTCGACCCTGAATGCCGATCGGTCCTAGTCATCCGCCGTCGGCAGCGGCTTGTCCTTGATAAATGCCCATACGCCGGTACCCGTTTCACTTCCCCTAGCATCAATCTCGATGAGCAAACGGGCGGCTTCGTCTTCTGACGTGCCGATGACACTTGCCATCGTTTTCAATGAACGCCAGCCCGTCCTGCCGGGCTTGCGGAGCATCTGGCGAAGAACGACTTTTCGCTTTTCATCCCGTTGCCGAGCTTCCGCTGTCTTAATCTGATGTACCGCATACTGCCCCACGATGGCGATCCCACCGCCAATCAATGAGGCCAGTACGTTTCGCAGAATGTAGCCATCTTCTTCCCCTCAATCCCCCGCGAACCCGAACGGAGACACCCCCGCCTCGCGTTCATTGACCAGCATCGCCCGGCCAGCCGGCGCGGCGCTGCGCTGCGGACATTCGCGGGTACACGCCCGGCAACCCAGCCCGACCGGCACAGCCTCACCGCCAAAGTCCAGCCCTCGCGCCGCCGCCAGCCCCTTGGCCGCGTCCACCGCCAGTCCCAGCGTCACCACGAAGCGCGCCTTGACCGCCCCGGCCCAGCCGCCCGGCGGCGACACGCAGCGCGATGAAGTGAACCAGCGCGACCCGTCCTCCAGCTCGACCAGTTGCACCACCCGCTCGTCGGCGCGCTGGAACGCCGCATAGGCGTCGAGCAGCGGGCACGGCACCAGCGACTCCACCAGCGGCGATCCACTCGCACCCGCGAAGCGCTTCGAAACCTGGCCCGCGCGGTCGATGCGCAGCATGAAGAAGGGAAGCCCGCGCGCGCCGACGCGCTGAAGCGTGGTGAGGCGATGCGCCACCTGCTCAGCGCTCGCGCCGAAGCGCCGCCGCAGCAGTTCGAGGTCGTAGCCCGTCGCCTCGCACGCGCGCAGAAAGCGGGCATAGGGCATCATCACGGCGGCGGCGAAATAGCTCACCAGATGCCGGCGATAGAGCCGCTCCGCCACCCGGTCGGCGAACCCGGCACCGCGCACCAGTGCGTCGATCTCGCTGCGCGCCTCGACGCCCAGCTGCTTGGCCAGCGCGAACACCCGGCTCGGCGGGTCGAGCGCTTCGGACATCTGCAGCTGCCGCGCATGCAGGTCCAGCCGCACGCGCAACCCGCTCAGCACCTCGATCGGCAGCACGCGGATCGCCAGCTGATGCTTGACGCGCAGCCGCTCGGCCATCGCGCCGAACGGGTCGCTCGACGCGATGCGCAGCTCGTCCGCCAGCGCTTCGGCCGCGGCATCCAGATCGGCGAAGTGGTTGCGCCAGCGCTCGACCTCGCGCCGCACCGCCATGCCGGGGTCCTCGCCCTCACCCGGCATCGCTGCGCCCGCGCCGCCCGCCCCGATCCGGTCATAGGCACGCGCGAACGCCTCCGCCCCGCCCGGCGCGCCCGCCAGCCATTCGGTCAGTTCGGCGCGATCGACCTCGATGTCGGCGAACAGCGGGTCGGCCAGCCGGCGCCGCATCGCCTCCTCGCCTCCGCCCGGCTCGCCCGCCGCCAGCGCGCGCGGGTCGAAGTCGAACGTCTGCGCAAGCCCCAGCATCAGGGTCGCCGACAGCGGCCGCTGGTTGCGCTCGACCAGATTGAGATAGCTGGCCGAGACGCCCAGCATCTCGGCCATCGCCGCCTGCGTCAGTCCCTGCCCGCGCCGCAACCGCCGCACCGCATGCCCCGCGAACAGCTTGCGCTCAGCCATTTTCCTACACGCCCCATTCCTGTCATGCTCGACGCAAGGCGCGACCGAACCATCATGTAAATTTTTTACAATGTTTCGGATCGCCTGTCACGCGCCAATCACACCGTGACCACGCAGGAAACGCATCGAATGTGTCAGGTTCGTCAATCATGAGTCACACAGGATGCAGAGAAATTTACAGGAGTATCGCTCATGAAGACCCCCGAACCCGCCAGCGCCCGGCCCGTCTTCTCGACCGCCGACTTCGCCCTGCTCAAGGAAGCGGTCGCGGATTACACGCGCAAGATCGCCGACGATCCCCGCTCGGTTCAGTTCGCCAACCTCTATCACCGCCTCGGCCGCCTCGGCTGACCGGCTCTTTCCTGGGGAGGAAGGTGCCCGCCGGGGGAGACTCCGGCGGGCATTCCGTCAGGCGGCCGGCGCGCCCGCCGCGATCCGCGCGTCGTGCTCGGCCTTGCCGAACGGGAAGCGCGAATACAGCCATGCCGCGCTCCAGCCGAGCGCGAGGTAGCAGAGGGTGAAGATGATCGTCAGCCGGTCGACCGTTTCCAACGGCACCTGCCCCGGCCGCGCACCATCGGGGAATCCGGCCACCCACAGGATCAGTCCGGCAAGGCCGATGCCGATTCCGCTGGTGCATTTCTGCACGAAGAACGACCCCGCAAAGAACACCCCCTCGGATCGCCGCCCGGTCTGCGCCTGCGACTGCTCGACCACATCGGCCATCATCGACGCGCCGAGCATGAAGGCGGAGACGTTGCAGCTGGTGTTGACGATATAGATGCCGAACAGCAGCGGCAGCATCGCCGGATCGCCCGGCTGCGGGAACACCCCGGCAAGCCGCAGCCAGTAAGGCAGGCTAAGCAACACCGGCGCCAACGCCATGAACGTCGCGGCCGCCCGGCGCTTGCCCCAGCGCCGCGCCACCCGCGGTGCGATGAAGAAGGCGATGAGCACCCCGGCGAACAGTACGCCACCCAGCGCGGCGAAGGCGGCGGCCGGGAACAGCCAGACAAAGGTATAGAGATAGTTGGACAGCGCGAAGCCGATCCCCTGCGCCGAATAGGCACATAGCCCCGCGAGCATCAGCAGCACGAATGCACGGTTGCGCACCGTCTCGATCAACTCGCGAAACGCCTGCCCGATCGTCGCCTTCTCGATCTCCGGCCGGGGCAGCCTCGCGATCTCGTGATGCGTGCCCAGCGCCGAAATCAGGATCGCGCCCGCCATTGCCGCCGCGCCCGCCGCCGCGAACATCCCATAGCCCTCGCGGTTGAGCAGCCCGTTGAGCTGCCCCTCACCCGGCACCAGAAACAGCGTGTACGCCGCGACCAGCATCGCAAGGCCACCGGCCCAGCCGAACAGATAGCGGTAGGCCATGATCCGCGTGCGCTCGTCATAGTCGGCGGTCAGCTCGGGCGTCAGCGCCACCGACGGGACCTCATAGGCCGATACAGCCGTCCGCACGATCACGGCGGTCGCAAACACCCAGCCGAGCATCGCCGCGTTGGGCAGCTCCGGCGGGTTCCACAGCAGCAGCCAGCCGATCGCGATCGGGATCGCCGATCCGTACATCCACGGATGCCGCCGTCCCCATCGGCTGCGCGTGCGGTCCGATGCCGCGCCGATCGCCGGGTCGATCATCGCGTCCAGGATCAGCGCGGCCATGATCGCCGCGCCCACCTGCACTGCGGGCAGCCCGATTACCTGATTGTAGAACAGCAGCAGGAAGGTCTGGAACCCGGCGTCCTTCACGCCATAGGCGACCGCGCCGAAGCCATAGGCCAGCATCGAACGGCTGCTGATCCGCCGCGCCGGCGGGGCCACCGATCCGTGCGTTGCGCTGTTCATCGGCCGCCCTCCAGCTGCTGCCGGCACATCGCGCGCGCCGCATTTTGCAGTTTCGGGTCAGCATATGGCTGACGGCGGATGCGTCAATCCGCCGATTTTCAAAATCATGGTATGTTGCGAACCAGCATTCAACCGCTATAGCTGCCGCATCTTTCACGGGGAGGACAGCATGGCGCTCGACGCCGAGACCTTCGACGCATTGATCGACACGGTACGCAGATTCGTCACCGAACGGCTGCGGCCGCTCGAAGCCGAAGTGGAAGCCGCCGACGCGATCCCGGATTCCATCGTCGAGGAGATGAAGGCGCTCGGTCTGTTCGGCCTGTCGATCGCGGAAGACTATGGCGGTC
>DATIGZ010000500.1:0-2291 GCA_035481255.1 Sphingomonas sp.
GCAGATCGGATTGCGAACCCCATTTGCGATCACCGAACAACAGCTTGTTGCGGTCGAAATAGTCGGCCGAAAGGCCAAGCGAGGTGCGGCCGAACTGGAAGGTCTTGGCGGCGGTGATACGGAATTCGTCCGCCCCGCCATCGTCGGTGATCGCGCTTTCGATCGCGATCCGTCCGCGATCCTTGCCCGGCGTGACGATGTTGTTGATCACGCCCGCGGCGGCATCGGCGCCGTAGATCGCCGAGGCGCCGTCACGCAGCACCTCGACACGCGAGATCAGCGCGGTGGGGACGATGTTGGCGTTGGCCGAGAGCGAGGGGACGCCCTGATCGGTGCCGGTGATCGGGTGCGGCGCCATGCGGCGGCCGTTGATGAGCAGCAAGGTGCTGCCCGCACCGATTCCGCGCAGGTCGGGTGAGGAAACGTCGCCGCGCGCGCCCTGCGAGGCGATCGTACCTTCGTTGATTTCCGGCGGCGCGGCCGACGGCAGCGTCTCGTACAGATCGGCGCCGGTTGAACCGCCACGCAAGTCGATTTCCGACTGATCGATGACCGTGACGGGCAGCGCGCCTTCCTGCGCCTGACGCAGGTTGGAGCCGGTGACGACGACTTCCCTGGTCTCTTCGTCCTGGGGCGGCGCCTCGACATCCGCGGGCTGCTCGACGGTCTGCGCCTGCGCGCCCGCCGTCAGTGTCAGAACGGCGAGAATCGCGGTGCCGCAACAAATCGAATGACGAATTGCCATTTGTCCCCTCCTGTAATCTCGACAAATCCAGCCCGGTCGGAACGTCATTTCCCTGCCGCTCTGGCGTGGGAAGTGGCGGGCTCCTGCGTCCTGCTTCGTCGTTATTTCTAGGAAGCTAGCATGGCTCATTTATGTCGAAATAGACGTGCATTACCGATATATCGAACGAGAATTTCGATGGATGAGAACCATGACCCTGATCCAGCTTCGCAGCTTCGTCGCCGTTGCCCGCTACAACGGCTTCACCGCCGCCGCACGCGCGCTCAACATGAGCCAGACCACGATCACCTCGCAGATTCAGGCACTCGAAGAAGAGCATGGAATCCGCCTGTTTGAACGACGGGGTCGTCGAATCGAGCTGACCGAGATCGGACGTGAGTTCCTCGATGTCGCGCGCCGGATGACCGGCCTTGAGGACGATGCGGCGATGATGCTCAAGGACAGCGCGCAGATGCGCAGCGGATCGCTGAAGATCGGCGCGGTCAGCCCCTTTCACGTCATCGAGATGATCGAAGCGTTCAACACCAGCCATCCGGACGTGTTCCTGTCGATGGCGCTCGGCAATTCCGAATCGGTGCTGCGTGAACTGGCCAGTTATGGCTGCGATGTCGGCATCATGGCGCGCGACACCGACGACGACCGTTACCATGTGCAGCATTATGCCAGCTATCCGGTGATCGCCTTTGTCCGTCGCGACCACCGGCTTGCCGCGCTCAGGACGATCGAGCTGACCAGCCTCGCCGAAGAGAAGTTGCTGATGCGAGAACGCGGATCGACTACGCGCCGCGCGCTGGAGGATGGATTCTCGACGATCGGCACGGTGCCGCGGGTCGCGATGGAGATCGGTAGCCGCGAGGCGATCCGTGAGGCGGTGATCCGTGGCCTCGGCATCGGTACGGTGTCGGAGTCCGAATACATCCCCGACGAACAGCTCCACCCGCTGCCGATCGCGGGTTCGCCCGTGCTGACTCATATCTATGTCTGCTGCCTGCGCGAGCGGCGGCGCAGCCGGATCATCGCGTCCTTCTTTGAAACGCTGCGCGAGGCGAAGGCGGGAAGGACGGCGCGGGGCTGAAAGAGCGGCGCGGGGACACCTCCCCGCGCCCAGTTTCATGCGGCCCGTTAGTGGCTCCGATTAGCGACGAGGTCGTCGACGACGAAGGGGTCGGCGAGGGTGGAGGTATCGCCGAGGGAAGAGGTGTCGCCCTCGGCGATTTTGCGCAGGATGCGGCGCATGATCTTGCCGGAGCGGGTCTTGGGCAGGCCCGGCGCGAACTGAAGCGCGTCGGGCGTGGCGATCGGGCCGATCTCGCTGCGGACCCATTTGATGAGCTCGGCACGCAGCGCGTCGTCGGCGGCGCAACCCGCGTTGAGCGTGACATAGGCGTAGATGCCCTGCCCCTTCACGTCGTGCGGCATGCCGACGACCGCGGCCTCGGCGACCTTGGGGTGCAGCACCAGCGCGCTCTCGACCTCGGCCGTGCCCATGCGGTGGCCGCTGACGTTGATGACGTCGTCGACCCGGCCGGTGATCCAGTAATAGCCG
>DATIGZ010000501.1:0-11667 GCA_035481255.1 Sphingomonas sp.
ATCTCGAGCGGCGCGGTGAGGCCCGCCACGGAACTGCCGGTGAAGCCGATGATCCGACGCGCTTCAGCGGATCGGATCCCGTGACGCGCCGCGAACCCCGAATCCACGAGCGAACGCGTCGCGCCGCAATCGAGCACCGCGCGCGCGCCGGCGCCACCAATCGAGACGGGGATGACGAGAGGTTCGTCATCCCCGTTCGTGAGCACCATCGACTCCGCTGTGACTGGCGCGGCGGAATCGCGGGTCTCAGCAGGCACCGCAAAAGACACGGTGCAATTCACGCAGGAGCCAGTCCGCTAAGCCGGCCACTCGCGCCCTTCAGCTCGACGACATGCCCCGCCTCACGACGGCGCTGGATCCATTCCGAAAGCATCTCGGCACAGACATGGTCGACATGTCTCAGGCGTTCGACATCGAGGCGCAGCCCCTGCGACCCCGTCACACGGTCAAGCACCGCGGTCAGCCTGGGCAGCATGATGAAGGTCGCGGTCCCGTCGAGCACGATTTCGTGCATGTCGTCGTCGCGACGTTCGTCGATGCCGAGCTTGAGCTTGGTCGCGTGCGGCAGCAACTCGATCAGCGAGAGTGCGAGACCGACGAGTACACCGGTCAGCAGGTCGGTCGCGACGATCATGATGAACGTCCCCGCCCAGATCAGCGCAGGTAGCGGCCCGTAGCGATGGAGCAGATGGCGGACGTGCACCAGGCTGACGAGCTTGGCGCCGGTGACGACCAGCACGCCGGCGAGCGCCGCCATCGGGATCTCGCGAAGCAACCACGGCAACAATGCGACGAAACCAAGGATCCAGACGCCGTGGAGCACCGCGGATAGTCGCGTCACCGCCCCCGCCTGAACGTTGGCGGAACTGCGCACGATCACACCAGTCATCGGCAGTGCGCCCGCAACGCCGCACAGCAAGTTCCCAAGCCCCTGAGCGCTCAGTTCCTTGTTGTAGTTCGTCCGCACTCCATTGTGCATCCGGTCCACCGCGGCGGCCGAGAGCAGCGTCTCGGCACTGGCGATGAACGCGATCGCAATCGCGGTCACGATAATCGAGGGCTGCATGAACTGCGCGAGGATCCCGGAATCGGGCAACGCGACCGCGCCGGTGATCGATTCGGGGACATCAACGCGGATGACGTCGAGGCTGAGCCCCCACGCCGCCAGGGTCGCGACGACGACGCCGACCAGCGCCGCGGGAACAAGCCGCATGCTTTGCGGACGCAGCTTTTCCCATCCCAGCATCGTCACGATCGTGACGATGCCAATCGCGAACGCCGCGACCGCGCCGCCTTCGCCGCCGGGGGCAAGGCCGAGAAGACGGCCCGGCATCGCCAGCAGATTGTCGATTCCGCCGGGAAGCGGCTTGGCGTCGAACAGGACATGGAACTGTCCGACAACGATGAGCAGGCCGATGCCCGCGAGCATGCCATGTACGACGGCCGGTGAGATCGCGCGGAACCAGCCGCCGAGCCGGAAAACGCCCGCCGCGACCTGAATGAGGCCCGCCAGGATGAGGATCGGACCCAGTGCGGACAGGCCCTGATCGCGCACGATTTCGAAGACGATGACCGCGAGACCCGCCGCGGGACCGCTCACCTGAAGCGGCGACCCGGCGAACGCGCCGACGACGATGCCGCCGATGATGCCGGTGATCAGGCCCTTTTCGGGCGGGACGCCGGAGGCGATGGCGATGCCCATGCAGAGCGGCATCGCCACGAGGAAGACGACGATCGACGCGGTGAAATCGCGCGACAGTGTCTTCCCCATCGGGAGGGCAAGATTCATGCGGCCACCTCCGCGGTGAAGTCGGCCGCCCGACGCTGGGCATGCGGGAGTGCTACGGGCAGCGGTGCATCCTCGCGCAGCGGCACGAAGCGGCCGGTTTCGCCGTCGAGACCGAGCACGCAGCCGGCATGGATGTCGACGAACCAGCCATGCAGCGCGATCTCGCCGCGCGCGATGCCCGCCGCGACCGACGGGTGGGTGCGCAGATGCGCGAGCTGGGCGACGACATTCTCAAGCGAGACGGCGCGGATCCGCTGCGCATCATCCATTTCCGGATAGCTGTCGGTCACGACCTTGTGCGCGGCATGCGAATGGCGCAGCCAAGCTGCGACATTCGGAATGCCGGTCAGGTCCTGCCGCATCGCCAGCGCCTTCATCGCGCCGCAGTCCGAATGACCGCATACGATGATGTCGCGCACGCCGAGGACGGCGATCGCATATTCAACGGTCGACGATACGCCGCCATTCTGGGTAGCGAACGGCGGAACGATATTGCCCGCATTGCGGCAGACGAACAGGTCGCCGGGCTGGGCCTGCATGATGTGCTCGGGCACGATGCGCGAATCCGCGCACGAGATCATCAAAGCTTTGGGGCTTTGCCCGTCGCTTGCGAGCTGCCCATAAAGTGCGCTCTGGTTCGGAAATACCTGCTTCTCAAATGAAAAGACGCGGCCGATGAGATCGTTCACGAGGATGACTCCTTGACTGGCGCCCAAGGGGAAGGCGCCAAGTCAAATTAGCCGTCCGGTTTTGCTGCGTTGCAGCGGTTTTGTAATGAAGTGTTTAAATCTGTAAGGAAATGTTTCTGCCGCGTTGCAGCAGTTTACACGACCTTATCGTCTTGGCGCATGACGCGGCAGATCAAGCTCGGCACACAGCCCGCCACTGGGGCGGTTGGCCAACCGCAGCACCCCGCCCTCGCGCAGCGCAAAGCGGTGAGCGATCGGAATGCCGAGGCCCAAGCCATATGTGTCGCGGCTGCGTGCCAGATCGAGCCTTACAAAGGGTTCGAGGACATGGAGCAGCTCCTCCTCCGGGATCCCGCAGCCATTGTCCTCGACACGCACGGTGATCCGCTCGCCCGCCACCTCAAGGCTGACTTGGGCGCCATCGGCATATTTGATCGCGTTCTCAACAAGATTACCGACCGCGCGTTTGAGCGCGCCCGGGCGAAGCGTCGCCTCAAGGTGATCCGGGCCGCTATAGGTAGCGGGATACCCCATATCGGTCGCATCATCGACAATGGTCTGGACGAGTATGGCGACATCGGTCTGGGCGGGTTTTTCGGGGTCGCTATCGCCGCCGTAGAAGGCGAGCAGCGAGGCGACCATCGCCTCCATTTCGTCCACGTCCTTGGCGATCGCGGCGCGCAACACCGGATCCTCGATCCCCTCGGCGCGAAGCTGAAGGCGCGCCAGCGGCGTTCGCAGGTCATGCCCGACTGAGGCCAGCGCCTCGGTGCGATCGACGATCAGCTGGTGAATCCGTGCCTGCATTCCGTTGAAGGCGCGCACCACCCGACGAATCTCGAACACGCCCATCTCGGCGAGTTCGACCCGCTCCCCCTGCCCGATACGCTCGGCCGCACCGGCGAGCATCCGCATCGGCGCAAGCACGCGGCGCAGCAGCAGCCCGCCGATCAGGATCAGCGCGACCGCGGGGATCAGTGCGAGGAGGAAGCGGTTGAAGCGCAGCTTGGCGGGATGGACGAGCTGGGTCGCCTTGAACTCAAGCCAGCTGCCGTCATCGAGTCCGAGCTGGCCCATGACGATGCCGCTGCGGCCGGGCGATTTCAGATGCAGGTGCAGCTTGCTGCCCGCCAGCGCGGGTTCCAGATCGACGATCTGCGCGCGCATCTCACCCAGCTCGGCTGCCAGCGGCACTGTCGGAACGCGCGTCGGGTGCCATTTGACGATGAACGCCTCGCTTGACAGCCGTTCGGCGAGTTCGGCGCGCTGCACGCGCGGCTGCGCATTCATCAGGCGGCTGGCGATGGCCAGCTTCTCGGCGACGCGGTGGGCCTCGTCCTCACGCACGCGGATCTGCCCCGCGCGCTCGTAGAGCAGCGTGCTGACCGCGAATTCGATCGCGATCGCGAGCAGCAGGATCGCGAAGACACGGCCGAGCAGCCCGAACGAAAGCCGCGTTCTGTCGGTCACTGGCGCGTGACTTCGGCGCTGAACATGTAGCCGACGCCGCGCACCGTGACGATCGGGGCGCTGGAATCTTTGTGGGAAAGCTTGCGCCGGAGTCGGCTCACGAGCACGTCGATACTGCGGTCAGACGCGTCGCCCAGCCGCGTTCGCGAAAGTTCGATGAGCCGTTCGCGCGCGACGACGCGCTGGGGGTTCTCGAGGAAGCTCGACAGCAGGTCGAACTCGGCCCCGGTAAGATCGATCACCGCACCCGACGGCGACAACAATTCCCTGCGCGGGAAGTTGACCGTCCAGCCGGCAAAGCGCGCGAGGCCATGCCCCCCATCGCCGTGGCGCCGATCCAGCCGGCCGCGACGCAGCACCGCGCGCACGCGGGCGATCAGTTCGCGCGCGCTGAACGGCTTGGCGAGATAATCGTCGGCGCCAAGTTCGAGTCCGACGACGCGATCGGTTTCATTGCCCTTAGCGCTGATAAAGATGATCGGAACATCGCTGCGCTGGCGCAGCTGACGGCACAGGTCCAGCCCGTTGGTGCCAGGGAGCATCACGTCAAGCAGCACGAGATCGATCGGCCCCGCGTCGAACGCCACCCACATCTCGGGTGCCGACGCCGCGGGGCGTGCCTGATAACCGTTCTGCTGGAGCGCACGCGCGGTCAGCGTACGCAGTGCGGGGTCATCTTCGACGAGCAGGATTACAGGAGCAGTCATCAACCAAAATCTGTAACGAACCGGGCGCGCCCATCATGAGCTTACGCAACGAACGGGCGGCCGGCGCCTCACCTAGGATGTGCACCGCCGAAGCGCCAGTGCGCGCACGGTCCGGAAACATTTTATCACATAATATGCGTGGCCGCGCCGCTGTTCGCATTTGCCGATCTGATGAGAGCGCAACCGCGACCGAACCTTCGAGCTCCGGCGCAAGCGAACAGGGAGCGGTTCCGGCGAGTCGCCGCAATCAACGACTTCGGCAAGAGCTACTCGCTGAAGGGGGTCGCGGGGTTGCGCATGGCGTTTGACGACCCGCGAACCAACCGGAGGCTGGTCACCCGCTAAGGACGGGGCTGCCGGTCTCCGCGAAAGCGTCGCTTACGCCAGCGTCCTGACGCGTTCGGCGATGCGGCGAAGGTCTTCCACGAACTTCGCATATTCCTCTTCCCTGCGGTCGCGGACGCGCAGCAGGTAGCTCGGATGGACGGTGACCCACGCCTCGCCCCCGTCCGGCATCTGCCGCGCCTCGCCGCGCAGCGCCGAAACCGCCATCGCCCTGCCGAACAATGACCGGGCCGCGGTAGCGCCGAGCGCAACCGTGATCGCTGGGCGGATCAGCGCCAGTTCGCGTTCGAGCCACCAGCGACAGGCCTCGATCTCGCCCGCGTTCGGCTTGTCATGGATGCGCCGCTTGCCCCGCCGCTCGAACTTGAAATGCTTCACCGCATTGGTGACATAGGTACGCGACCGGTCGATCCCCGCCTCGGCCAGCGCCCGGTCGAAAAGCTGCCCCGCCGGCCCCACGAACGGCTTGCCGGCGAGATCCTCCTGATCGCCCGGCTGCTCGCCCACGAAGACGATGCTCTCCCTCAGAGGTCCCTCGCCGAAGACGGTCTGCGTGGCATGCTTGTGGAGCTCGCAGCGCGTGCAGCGCAACGCCTCCGCACGCAGCGATTCCCAGCTTTTCGTCACATTGCCCCCCGTCATCCCGGCGGCCGATGTCGCGACCATCTCCCTCTCTCGCGTTTGAGCGCCCGCGATCAGGCCCCGCACCAACGCGGTCTCCGGCATGTTTCTCCAGTATTTCTTCGGCATTTCCTTCAGCATCGCGCCGATCTTCACGCGCGCCGGATTGAAGATGGAGGCGTAATAGGTCTTCCAGACCTCTTCCACCGGATCGTTATCGGGCGCCCCGCCCCTTTCGGCGCCGGGACCTTCCGACAACGCCTCGCCATCCCAGTGCAGCGAGCCTTCCGGCGTCAGGATCGACCAGCGCATGCCGGCGAAACGGCGGACGAAGAACCCGGCATTGGCGCGCAGGATATGATGCTCGGGCTCGAACCACGCGACATAGCGCGGCGCCTCGCCGGCGCTAACCTGGCGAAACCGCAGGAAGGCGCGCATCTTGTGCATGTCGCGCCGGACCGATCGCGCCATCCCCGCGAGGCGGCCCAGTAGCGGATCGGCGCCGTCCTCCATCGCTCCCGGCATCCGGCGCAGGCGGCAGAGCAAGGCGAACAGCAATGAGAAGCGCTCGGGATCGCGGTGGCAGATCACGGCTTGCGCAAGATCGACGAACGGACGCGGGACGGAAAAGGCGCCTTCGACCGCGGGATGCACCGGCACGGGCGGCGCGCCGAACAAATCGGCTTCGCCTTCGACCTGCCAAAGCACCTCTTCGGGGGCGACGCCGGCCAGGACAAAAGCGCGCGCCGCGCTTCGCCAGCCGTCGAAATCGTCGTGCGAGGCTAGACGGACCGTGCGGATCGTCCTTTCAGCGGACGGCTTAAGCAACGAACAGCTCCAGTTGAGCGGGTTTGAGCCTGCGCGGCGCCAGCAGCGCATCGGCCAGCGCGGTGGGACGCCAGTCGGCCGCGATCAGGAAGGGCCGCAGCCGCGCGATCGAAACGGTCAGACGCGCGACATCGTCGAGCCGCAGCCGGCGATGCCGCCGCGCGGCGATGATGCCGTCCACCGCACGCACGCCGAGACCGGGGATCCGCAGCAGCGCCTCACGCGGCGCGCGATTGACGTCGAGCGGGAAGAAATCGCGGTGCTTGAGCGCCCAGGCATGTTTGGGATCGATATCGAGCGGCAGATTGCCTCCCGCGTCCGCCGAGCTCGCCACTTCACGGCTGGAAAAGCCATAGAAGCGCATCATCCAGTCCGCCTGATAGAGCCGGTGCTCACGCATCAGCGGCGGTCGGACGAGCGGCAGCACCGCGCTCGCGTCCGGGATCGGTGAGAAGGCCGAATAATAGACGCGGCGCAGGCGGTAGCGGTCGTACAGGGTCGCCGCGCGCGCCACGATCGCGGAATCGGTGGCCGCGTCGGCACCGACGATCATCTGAGTCGACTGGCCTGCGGGAGCGAAATCAGGTGCGGACTTGAAGCGCGACTTCGCGTCAGCACGGTCGAGAATCGCCGCGTTCATCTCGCCCATCGCGCCCTCGATCCGTCCCGCGCTCTTCTCCGGCGCCAGCCGCTCCAGACCCGCCACGGTCGGCAGCTCGACATTGATCGACAATCGGTCGGCATGGAGCCCCGCCCGGCGCAGAAGGTCGGGATCGGCATCCGGAATCGTCTTCAGATGGATGTAACCTCGAAAGTCGTGATCCTCGCGCAGCGACCGCGCGACCTCGACGATCTGCTCCATCGTATAGTCGGGCGAGCGGATGATGCCCGACGACAGGAACAACCCCTCGATATAATTGCGCCGGTAGAAGGCGAGCGTCAGGCGAACCACCTCCCGCGCCGTGAACCGCGCGCGACGGACGTTCGAACTCTTGCGGTTGATGCAATAGTGGCAGTCGAAGATGCAGCTGTTCGTCAGCAGGATCTTGAGCAGGCTGATGCACCGTCCGTCCGGTGCATAGGCATGGCAGATGCCCATGCCCTCGGTCGATCCGATCCCCTTGCCGCCCGCGCTGTCGCGCTTGCTCGTTCCGGACGACGCGCACGACGCGTCATATTTTGCGGCATCGGCCAGAATTGCGAGCTTCTGCCGGACATCGAGCTGAGACATTTGTTCATTATATGTTCCACAACTTCCCGTGTCGATACAGGATGTTGCCCGCAGAGCTCAAAACACCGGGCCGTGTAACGGGCGGGATTGTCGCCAATATCCCGCCGCCTATTCGCGCTCCATTGCCTGCGCGATGGCTTCGGCAAGGCGAGCCTGATTGAACGGCTTGCTCAAGCGCACCGTATCGCGCCCGGGCGTTTCGACGCCTTCGCCATAGCCGCTGGCGATGATCACCGGGGTGCCGGGCCGGACATGGTCGATGGCCGCGATCAGATCGACCCCGGTCATGTTCGGCATCGCCTGATCGGTGACCACCAAGTCGATACCGTCATGCTCCCGAAACGCCCTGAGGGCCTCGGCCGCTGAGTCCGCCTCGATCACCTCGTGCCCCAGATCCTCGAGCAACGCCGCGGTATTGATGAGGACGAGCGCATCGTCGTCCACAGCCAGGATGTTGAGGCGGGCGGTGTGCCGGGGGCCGTCCTCGATTGCGGCGGGCTCCGCCACCGTGACGGGCTGATCCTCCGCCACAGGCAGCCAGAGCACCGCGCTCGTGCCCTCGCCTACCCTGCTCAGCAATTCGAACGTGCCGCCGATCTGCTGCGCCATGCCATGCACCATCGGCAAGCCCAGTCCCGTGCCCTTCCCGACACCCTTCGTGGTGAAGAACGGCTCGGTGGCCCGCCGCAGCGTATCAGCATCCATTCCGGTACCGCTGTCCTTCACTACCAGCCTCACGAAGCTGCCGGCGGGAAGCGTGGCGGCGGTGTTGTCCACCACGCCCTCACGCGTCGCGGAAATCAGGATCGGGCCGCCCGCTGGCATCGCGTCGCGCGCATTCACGATGAGGTTGAGCAGCGCCATCTCGAGCTGGTTCGAATCCGCGCGCACCGCCGGGAGCTTGAGCGGGAAGCTGGTCGAGATCGGCCATTCCGGGCCGATGGAGCGCTGCACCAGATCGCTCATGCCCGAAAGCAGTTGCGAGAGGTCGACCCGGTCGACCTTCAAATCCTGACGCCGCGCGAAGGCAAGCATGCGCTGCGTAAGCGTCGCACCGCGCTGAGCACCCTCGACGGCGTTGTCGAGCAGGCGCCGCGACAGGGGGTCGTCGGGCAGCCGTCGGCCCAGCAAGTCGAGACTGCTCAGCACCGCCATCAGCAGATTGTTGAAGTCGTGCGCGACACCGCCGGTCAGCTGGCCGATCGCGTCCATTTTCTGCGACTGGAACAGCGCTTCACGAGCGACTTCCAGTTCGCGCTGCGTCTGCTCGCGCTCGGTAATGTCGCGGGTGATCTTGGCGAAGCCGATCGGCCGCCCCGCATCGTCGCGGATCGCGTCGATCACGACGCTGGCGCGGAAGCGCTCGCCATTCTTGCGCACGCGCCAGCCCTCGGCGATGAACCGCCCCTCGCTGCGTGCGGTCTCGAGCGCGCGGGCGGGTTCGTCGCGCTCGCGATCCTCCGCGGAATAGAATTGCGAGAAATGCGCACCGATGATCTCCTCGGGCTCATAGCCCTTGATCCGGCGCGCGCCCTCGTTCCAGCTCGAGACATGGCCTTCCAGATCGATCATGTAGATCGCGTAGTCGGTGACGCCCTGAACGAGGTGGCGGAACTGCTCCTCGCTATCGCTCAGCTTCTCCTCGACCAGACGCCGTTCGGTCACGTCGCGACCATAGGCGAACACCAGCCCGTCCTCGAGTGTCGTGTGCCATTCGATGCGATGATAGCTGCCGTCGGTCGCCCTCAGGCGATTCTCGTAATTCGTCAGTTCACGCGCGCCAAGCGCGCCGGCCAGCGCCTCCTGGCTGGCGGCGATGTCGTCCGGGTGCATGAAATCGGTGAACGGACGCCCGGCCACCGCCTCGACCGGATGTCCCAGAATTCGGGTCCATGACGGACTGACCGACCGGAACACACCTTTGGCATCGACCGCGACCATCAGGTCGCGCGACACGCTCCACATCCGGTCGCCGCGCCGCCGCTCGGCCTGCAACGCGGCAACGCTGGCAAGCGCGCCGCCGATCTGGCCGGCGATCAGCCGCGCGACGTTTAGGATGTCGGCATCGTCGCCGCGATAGGGGTTGAGCGCCAGAATGAGCGCGCCCGCCTCAGCTCCCCCGGTCACACCCGGAATCGCGATCGCGATCGCCTCTTCCGGCGCGCGATCCCACTCACCCGCCGGCCAGTCCAGGCCCGCGGGTAAAGCGATGATCTCACCGGTCTCGCGGAGTTGTGCCGGAAGGTTGGGAGCCACCCATTCGAACAGCGACGCATCATCCCCGACCGTCGCATCGCCGGCAAGGCGAAGTGCGATGAACGGAAAATCACGGCGGTTGGTGGCGAATGCGTCCCGCACCGCGGCGAGAACCGCGTCATGACCGGTCGCCCCGGCCAGCGACAGGCCGAGCTGACGCAAGGTCTCCAGCCGCCGCTCCCCGATGACTCGCGCAGTCTCCTCGTTGACCACGCAGAGGAGTCCCCCAACGCTGCCGTCGGCATCGTGAAGCGGGCTGTAGGAGAAGCTGTGATAGGTCTCTTCGGGAAATCCGCTGCGCTCAAGCAGGAGAAGCAGCGCCTTGTTCCACGTCGCCTCGCCCGCACGGACCAGGTCGACCTGGTCGGCCACGTCGTCATACACTTCCGACCACACCTCGCGGAACGGCCGGCCCAGCATCACAGGGTGCTTGATGCCCAGCGTCGGGATATAGGCATCATTGTAGAAGAACCGCAGATCCGGCCCCCAGCCAAGCCACATCTCGAACCGCGTGGTCAGCAGCATCCGCAGCGGAATCTTGAGCGCGTCCGGCCAATGCCGGGGATCGCCGAGTGGCGTCTCCTCCCATGCGTGTTCGCGCATGATGCGCGCCATCTCGCTTGTGCCAGGAAAAATGTCGGCCGTTCCCTCACCCATGCCCGGTGCATCTCCCTCCTGGAATCCTTCCCTAACGCCTGCATATTCAATTGGATGCGCCTTGTCGCGCGGCCAACGTCGATTCAATGTCGCCCGAACCCCGTTGGCAATCGCGCGGATAGCGCGTAGGGGCGCCCGCGGACGCCGGGAGAAATCCGGCTATCCATTGATCGCGCTGGTGCCCCGTAAGGGGCTTAATATGGGAATGCGGTGCGGATGGGGCTTCCTATCCAAATCCGCGGCTGTCCCTGCAACTGTAAGCGGCGAGCGAGACGCGCTGGCTTCCCTTCGAGGAAGCGGCCACTGGACCAAGGTCCGGGAAGGCTGCGCATCGAGCGACGACCCGTGAGCCAGGAGACCTGCCGGCGCGGGTCGCTCTTGCCGTGGTCCAGGGAATGGCCAGGGCACGGTTTCTCTCCGTCTGAGCGACGAACCATGCGGCCGGGGCCGCACGGTCACGCTTGTGCGGGTGCCTCCAGCGTCCGCCCGCACGCGCGTGCCGGCCGTTCGTTGACGCGATCCGGCAGGTCCCGCCATCCAGTTGCTCGACGCGGGGGGATTAGATGTGAAGTATCGTTATTTGACCATCCTGCTGGCCGGCACCGCCGCCACGCCGGCGTTCGCGCAGGATCAGGCACCCGGCGATGACGTGGTGATCAGCGCCAGCCGCGTGCCGCTCACCGCGCGTGAGGTCGGCAGCGCCGTCTCCGTGATCACCGCCGAAGACCTTCAGCGCGAGCAGGCCTTTTTCGCCAAGGACGTGTTCCAGGACCTCGCCGGCGTCCAGATCAGCTCCGACCGCCCCGGCGACGCCAACAGCGTCAGCATCCGCGGATCGGACAATGATCAGGTGCTGTTCCTGATCGACGGCATCGAGCTGGGCGACCCCAGCTCGACCAGCACCCAGTACCAGACCGATCATCTGACCACCGCCGATATCGCACGGATCGAGGTGCTGCGCGGCAACCAGAGCTCGCTCTATGGCTCCGACGCGATCGGCGGCGTGGTGAACATCGTCACCCGGCGCGCGAAGGAAGACGGCTTCCTGTTCAGCGCTCAGGGCGAATATGGCTC
>DATIGZ010000502.1:0-15305 GCA_035481255.1 Sphingomonas sp.
CTGATGAACCTTCATGGCGAGGATGCCGAGACGCAACTCGTCGACGAGTGACGCGCGCGGCGCGATCGGTGTCCGCCACCTGATCTCGCGCGACGTGCCGTCCCCGCCCGTCGCCGCCGTTCCCGCGAGGTTGGAGGCCCCCGCTCCCCGGGGTGCGGCGGGCAGCCTGCGTGGACAATTTGCCTAATCGAGCGGCTCCCTGATTTAACCCAATGGCCGAACGTCTCCCGAAGCCCGGATCACTCGATGCGGACAAAGGAATGAGGTCGGATACGATGTTCGAGGGCCTGGACCCGATCCTGCTGGCGCGGATCCAGTTTGCGTTCACCGTCAGCTTTCACTTCGTTTTTCCGGCCTTCTCGATCGGATTGGCCAGTTATCTCGCGGTGCTTGAGGCGCTGTGGCTCAAAACCGGCAAGCCGATCTATCTCGATCTCTTCAAATATTGGGTGAAGATCTTCGCGGTGGCGTTCGCGATGGGCGTCGTCTCCGGGATCGTCATGTCCTATCAATTCGGGACCAACTGGGCGGTCTTCTCCGACAAGGCCGGTCCGATCATCGGGCCGCTGATGGCGTATGAGGTACTGACCGCCTTCTTCCTCGAAGCCGGCTTCCTCGGCGTGATGCTGTTCGGGATGAACAAGGTCGGCAAGGGGCTGCACTTCGCCTCGACCCTCGCCGTCGCGATTGGCACGCTGATCTCCGCCACATGGATCCTGTCGGCGAACAGCTGGATGCACACGCCGGTCGGGTTCGAGATCAACGAAGCGGGCCAGTTCGTGCCCGGTGGCAGCTGGTGGACGATCGTGTTCAATCCCAGCTTTCCCTATCGCCTGACTCACACGGTCATCGCGGCGTACCTCACGACAGCCTTCGTCGTCGGCGCGGTCGGCGCGTGGCATCTGCTCAAGGATCGGACCGATCCCCATGCGCGGAAAATGTTCTCGATGGCGATGTGGATGGCGGCGATCGTTGCACCGGTTCAGATCGTCGCGGGCGATCTCCACGGCCTCAACACGCTTGAACATCAGCCCGCCAAGGTGATGGCGATGGAAGGCCATTACCAAAGCCACCCCGACGGTGCGCCCCTCATCCTGTTCGGCATCCCCAACGCGGCTGAAAAGCGGGTCGATTACGCCGTGCAGATCCCCAAAGCCTCATCGCTGATCCTGAAGCATGACGCGGATGCCCCGCTGGCCGGTCTCGACACGATTCCGCCACAGGATCAGCCGCCGGTCGGTATCGTCTTCTGGTCGTTCCGCATCATGGTCGGGATGGGAATGGCGATGCTCGGCATGGGGGTATGGAGCCTGTTCGCACGCTATCGCAAACGGCTCTATGACTGGCCCCTCCTTCACAGGGCAGCGCTGGCGATGGGACCGTCGGGCTTCGTCGCGGTGCTCGCCGGATGGGTGACGACCGAGGTCGGGCGCCAGCCCTTCACCGTCTACCGCTTCCTGCGCACCGCCCACAGCGCCTCGCCGCTGGAGGCACCCGCGGTTGGGGCATCGCTCATCGCGTTCGTGATCGTCTATTTCGCGGTGTTCGGCTTCGGCACCTGGTACATATTGAAGCTGATGGCCAAGGGCGCACATAGCGGCGAACACCATATCGATATCGATGCGCCGATCCGCACCGCGGGCATCACACCCGGCCCCGCGCAGCACCCGGAGGGCGGACGATGAACGCCGTCGATTTCGACCTCGCCACGGTCTGGGCCTTCATCATCGCATTCGCGGTGTTCGCGTACATCGTGATGGACGGGTTCGACCTCGGGATCGGCATCCTCTTTCCCACGTTCAAGGTCGGGCAGGAGCGCGATACGGCGATGAACTCGATCGCCCCGGTCTGGGACGGCAACGAAACCTGGCTGGTGCTGGGCGGCGGCGGGCTGATGGCGGCATTCCCGCTTGCTTATGGCGTGGTGATGACCGCGCTCTATCCGCCGATCATCGCGATGGTGCTGGGGCTGGTGTTCCGCGGCGTCGCGTTCGAGGCGCGCTGGCGCGATCCCGGTCATCGACGGTGGTGGGACGTCGCCTTTGCCGGCGGCTCGATCGTCGCCTCCTTCTGTCAGGGCGTTACCCTCGGTGCGCTGCTCCAGGGGATCGCGATCGATAACCGCGCCTATGCGGGGGGCTGGCTCGACTGGCTCAGTCCGTTCAGTGTCCTGACGGGCGTCAGCGTGGTGTGCGGATACGCCCTGCTCGGCGCGACCTGGCTAATCTGGAAGACCGAAGGCAGCACACAGGATCGGGCGTTCCGCCTTGCGAAACCGGCCGGATTTGCGACGCTTACAGCGATCGTGCTGGTCAGTCTGGCAACGCTGAACCTCGACTATGCCTATCGCGAAAAGTGGCTCGGCTATCCGGCGGTCCTGCTGACCGCTCAGGTGCCGCTGCTGACGGCGATCATCGCCTTCGCCTTCTACCGCTCGATCCGCAAGCGCCGCGAAGCCCGCCCCTTTTTCCTCGCGCTGGCGCTGTTTCTGATGAGCTTCATCGGCCTCGGCATCAGCATGTACCCCTATATCGTGCCGGACTACCTGACGATCTGGGAGGCCGCAGCTCCCGCATCGAGCCAGTGGTTCATGCTGATCGGCGCGGTCGTGCTGATCCCTGTCATTCTTGGCTACACCGCTTTCTCCTACTGGGTCTTCCGCGGGAAAGTGACGGCGGAGGGATATCATTGACGATGGACGGCACGAATGCGGGTCCGTGGTGGAAGCGGATCATCTGGTTGTTTGCGATTTGGGCAATGAGCCTCGCCACGCTCGGTTCGGTCGCATTCGTCATTCGGCTTTGGCTGAAGACCTGAGGGTCCGCAGAGCAGCGCGCGGATGCAGCCCCTTCGCAAGCGCAGCACGCATATCGGATTAGATTTTCTATTCTGTTCCTGTGGAATCTAATTTCCTACTCAATTGATAGGAAATGAGTCGGACGAGGCTCATCCAGACAGCGAAATGCCTGTCGAAAACGGAGGAACAGCTTTGGTCGATCATCTTACCCGCCGCCGCAAACCAGCCCCTTTCCGCAGACTCGGCGCGCGATCGACCGTCCTTGCCGGACTGCTGCTGGTTGGCGCCGTTTCGCCCGCGGCGCTCAGCGCGCAGCAAGGCGCGGACGGCAATTTCCGCGATCTGTTCGCGCGCAAGACCGCGTCGAGCGAGCCGCAAGCACCGGTTACGATCGAGACACGCACCACGGCCGAAAGCCGCGCCGGGGTGCGGCGGCTGCGTATCGGGGACTTCCAGTATCTGAGCGACAGCGACCGTGACTATGCCGGGTACGACCTCGGCGCCGGATCGTGGGACACCTTCGCCGCGGTGCTGGGCAGCGCGGTCGCGGACGAGTTCGTGACCCAGGCCGCGATCGCCAAAATCCCCGTGAATTCGATCGAGGTGATCTTCACCAGCCGGCCCGACACGCCCGAGGTCGCGAAGACGCACAAGGTCTCCTACCCCCGCAACCTCGCCTATGTCGCCTATATCGATTCACCGGCAAGCGACGCGCAGCTCGACGCATTGCGCAAGGCGGTCGATCAGGCCTCGTCGGTCCTCAGCATCATCCGCGAGCCGGTTCCGCTTGCCCATGGCACCGTCAACCTCACGGCCAGTCCCGTGAGCCTTGATCCCAATTTACCGCCCGGTCTGCGCGACTTCCTCGTCGAAAAGCGCACCGCCATCCTGCGTAAGCGGCAGCGTGCCGCCGATGCCGCCAGGAGTGGTGCCGCCCAGCCGCCCGCGACCGGGCTTCGCGCCCATGTCCGGGTCGATCCGGTCACCGGCATCCGGCTGAGCAAGACGGGCAATCATGTGATCCTCCACGATGGCTGGCGGCGCCCCGGCGAGGCAGCGCTCGCCCCGAGCGTCGAGCAGCATATCATCGGGGTGCTGGGTACCTGCCTCACGCATATCTTCGAGGTTCAGGCGGCGCAGAAGCAGATCGTGCTCGACGGGGTGGAGCTGCGCACGCGCGCCACGCTGGTCCCGCGCTCGCCCGGCGGGCCGGCACGGTTCCGCGACATCTCCTACAGCGTCGATATCGCATCGCCTGAACCAGCCGCGCGGATCACCGAACTGCGCGAGGCGGTCGAGGGCAGCTGCCCTATCTACAATCTGCTCAAGGACGCACAGGGCATCGAGAGCCGGGTGGTGCGCGGCCCCTATAGCGGTAAATCGGGCTGACGCGCCGGGCAGGCGCGCGACAGGCGCCTGCCCCTGAGTTCATCCCGGCCCGATTTCGGCAACCCGCCAGACGAGCGGGAGCGCAGCGAGAGGATCAAGGAACATGCGCTGGGCGGAACGCGCGGCCGGCACGGCCGGCCGCGTGCCCGAACGCATCACAAATTCCTACTAAATTGATATATAAAAAGGGGTTTCTCGTGTTTCATCGTATCGCTCCGTCCGCCCTCATTCCCGTCATCGCGCTGTTGAGCGTATCGCCCGCGCTGGCGGCCGACGGATCCGATCCCGCCGGGGACCGCCGGCCGGAGGCCGAAGGATCCGGTGAGGACGGCAACGACGACATCGTCGTCACCGGCAAGGTCGAGGAGCCCGCGATCAGTTCCGGCGCGCTCGGCAATCGCAGCGCGCTCGACACGCCGTTCTCGGTCAACACCGCGACGGCGGAGGATATCGAGAAGCTGCGCGCCCACTCGATCGCCGACTATTTCGTGGGCGATGCCGCGGTCACCCGCGATGGCGGCAGCCGCTATAACATCCACGCCCAATGGGTGACGGTACGCGGCGCCGCGGTGCGTACCCAGCTCTACAACGGCACGCCGATCGGAAGCACGCAGGGCGCGGATACGCCGCCGGAGTTTCTGCAGGAAGTCCAGCTGCTCAAGGGCGCCGGCGGGTTCATCTACGGCTTCGGCGTTCCCGGCGGCATCATCAACTACATCACCAAGAAGCCGGTCGAGGGCGACCTGGCGACGGTGACGCTCGGCTATCAGTCCGCCTCGCTGTTCCGTCAGCATGTCGACGTGAGCAAGGATTTCGGGGGCTTTTCCGCACGCCTCAACCTGGTCCAGGAATTCGGCGAAACCTACAACCACGGCAAGTTCCTGCGCCGCGGCGTCGCGCTGGCGCTGCGGGCGGAGCTCGCCCCCGGTCTCGTCTGGCAGGCTGAGGGCTTCTACAACAACAACCGCATCGACCGCGCCGAGCCGAGCTTCGTCGTCGGCGGCAACGCATCGCCCGCGGTGCCGACCTATCAGGACCGCGAGGTCCCCGATCCGGTCAGCGGCCGTACGCGTTTCGCGTCGGACGACACCTACACCGACGGGCGGCTCTACAATGTCAGCACGGGCCTGACCTGGGACCTCGCGTCCGGCTGGCAGGCACGCGTCAGCTATGGCCGGTCGAGCAACGATCAGCGGCTTCCCTATGAGCGGATCATGCTGATCAACCGTGCGGGCGACTATGGCCTGCGCCTGTTCGACGGCCTCAACATCAACGAGAACAATCTCGCTCTCGCCTATCTCGACGGCAGCTTCTCGACCGGCGGCATCAAGCATCAGGTGACCGCCGGCGTCGACTGGCGCGACGGCGTCACGATCGGGGCGCAGAACCTCGCGACGATCCAGGCCGGCTCGAACCTGTTCAACCCGGTGCCGGCGCGCTGGAACTACAACAAGTCGCGCAACATCGAGACACGCCAGACCGGTTGGGAACAGGAAAAGTCGGCGTTCGTCAGCGACACCGTCACCGTGTTCGACACGGTCTCGCTGCTCGCGGGCCTGCGCTACACCGCCTATGAGGCGAAGGCGTGGAACTGGCTCTCGCGGGCGCAGACCAACGATTACAAGAGCGACGGCATCACGCCGACTTTCGCGCTGCTGGTCAAACCGGACAGCGGATCGACCTATTACGCCAGTTATATCGAGGCGCTCGGCGCCGGCACCATCGTCGGCAACACCTATGAGAATTTCGGCGACATCCTGCCCGCCCTGAAGAGCAAGCAGTATGAGATCGGCGCCAAATGGTCCCGCACGAGCTGGGAGGCCAGCATCGCGATCTTTCGCCTCGATCGCGGCGCCAATCTGGTAACGGCCGACAACCGGCTGGTCCAGGATGGTGTCGAGCGGTTTCAGGGTGTCGAGGCGGCGGCACGGATCCGGCCGACCGGCGCGCTGTCGTTCGGCGCATCGGGCGCATTCGTCGACGGCAAGCATCACCGCGCGACCAACACCTGGTTGGTCGGCAAACCGATCCACGGCACGGCGCGCTGGACCGGTGTTCTCGATGTCGATTACCGCCCCGAATTCCTCCCCGGCTTCGGCTTTCGCGGACTGCTCCGCTATCAGGGCAAGGCCGCGATCTACAACAATCAGGCGCGTGACTGGACAGTTTACACGCCCGATGTCGTGCTCGCCAATGTCGGCGGAGACTATCGCTTCGATGTCGGCGGTCGCGAGCTGACGCTGCGCTGGCAGGTCCAGAACCTGCTCGACACCAAATACTGGAACAGCGGCACCGCCACCTGCTGCTACTCGCTCTCGCCCGGCCAGCCGCGCACCTTCTCGCTCGATCTGAGCATCGGCCTGTGACGCCGCGCCCCCACACCCCCGCCCTTATCCGGAGACAAGCCATGACCGGCCCGCAAACTCGTGACACGATGCGTATTGCCCTTGCAGGTGCGGCCAGCGCGCTCGCGCTTCTTGCCCTTTCCGCCTGCGGAACGGCCGAAGGGGATCAGGCCGGACAGAACACCGCCCGCGCCGCAGCCGGCACCGACGCTAAGACAACCGAAATCGCGTGGCGGCAGGGCGATGTCGAGGATGCGTTCGCCGAAGCGCGCGAGCAGAACAAGCCCGTGCTGTTATATTGGGGCGCGGTGTGGTGCCCGCCATGCAACCGGCTGAAAGCCGGACTGTTTCGCGATCCCAATTTCATTGCACGCACCCGCGATTTCATCCCCGTCTATCTCGACGGCGATTCCAAGGGCGCGCAGGCCTGGGGCGAGCGCTTCAACATCCAGGGCTATCCGACGCTGATCGTGCTTCGGCCCGACCGGCGTGAGATCACGCGTCTGTTCAGCAGCGGCGACACCGCGCAGGTCGAGGCAGTTCTGGATGCGGTCAAGCGCGGCGGGCGCGACGTCGAAGCGATCTTCAAGGACGCCCTGGCACAGCCCGGACAATTGTCGGCCGACGACTGGACCCTGCTCGCGGGCTATGGCTGGTCGCTCGACAACGGGCGGCTGGTGCAAGGCGGAGACACCGCGGGCGCGCTGCGCAAGCTTGCCGCGGCCGCCCCGAACGGCCCGCTGCAACGCCGCTTCGCGCTGCAGTCGCTGGCATCGCGAAAGCCGGATTCCGCGCCGCTCGACGCAGCCACTCGGGCCGAGGCACGCCGCGCGGTGGAGGCGGTCCTCGCGACCCCGGCCGAGCTGCAAGGCAATCGCGACACGCTGGTCGGACGCGCCGGTCCGATCCTCGAAGCCGCCAGCACCGCCGGCGCCGAGCGAGATCAGCTCGCGGACAAATATGCCGCCGTGCTCAAGGGCTTCGCGGGCGAACCGAAACTGGATACCTCGGAACGTCTCGCGCTGGCGGGTGCCGAGATCGACCTGTATCGTGCCCGTGCCGGCGCGAAAGCGCCGCTCCCGTCGGCGCTGATCGGCAAGATCAAGGCCGAGGTCGCACGAGCCGACAGCGAGACGAAGGACCAGTATGAGCGTCAGTCGCTCATCAGTTCGGCCGCACATCTGCTGTCCGATATCAATGACAAGGCGGGCGCCGAAAAGCTGCTCAAGGCCGAACTGACCAAATCGGCCAGTCCCTATTACTACATGCCCTCGCTCGCCCGGCTCGCCGAACAGCGAGGCGACAAGGCCGGCGCGCTGGCATGGCTGCGCCGCGGCTATGAAACGTCGGAAGGCCCGGCAAGCCGCGTGCAGTGGGGTGTAAGCTATGTCGAAGGCCTGCTCCGCCTCGATCCGGGCGACAAGGCGGCGATCGGGAAGGCCGCGGCACAGGTGGTCGGCGAGCTCGCGGAACAGCCCGCCGGTTACCGCCAGCGCACGCGGCAGCGGCTGGAAGGTCTCGGTAAATCACTCGCGCAATGGAGTGCGAAGCATGACGGCGCGCTGGTGCTCACGCAATTGCGCAGCCAGACCGACAGGGTCTGCGCGAAGCAGGCCGACCAGGGTGCATCGGCCGCGTGTCGCGGCTGGCTCGCCAGCGCCTGAGCGCGGCTGACGGCCGGGCAGGCGAACCTCCTGCCCGGCCGGAACCGATCTAGGACGCGCCTCCCTCGTCCGGGCCGACGCGAACGGTTCCGATTTGCCGGATGTCGTCCGACGATGCTCCGGCCAGGATGCGATACGTGCCCGGCCGGACGCGCCACCCGCCCGCTTCGGACTCGTAAGCGGAGAACGCCCGCGGATCGAGCGTCAGCGCGACGGTCCGCTTCTCCCCGGCCGGTATCGCGACCTTATGGAACGCCCGCAACGTGCGCGGCGGTTCGCCCGGCCGGGGTTCGACCGGCTCGACATAGATCTGCACCACATCCTGCCCGGCACGCTTGCCGGTATTCTGAACGGTGAGCGTGACCGTCGCGGGCACGGTGCCCGATATGCGCGCCGGCACCTTAAGCTGCGAATAGACGAAGCTGGTGTAGGAGAGCCCGTGGCCGAAGGGGAACAACGGCTTGACCCCGCGCGCGCGATAGCCGCGATAGCCGACCAGCAGCCCTTCCGAGTACGCGCTCTTCGAGGTCTTCAGATCGACCTGATCGTCCTCGGTGCGCTGGAGGAAGGTGACGGGCAGCTTGCCCGACGGATTGACCTTGCCGGTCAGCACATCGGCCAGCGCCGCCGCGCCGCCCTCGCCGGGCAACCACATGCTGACGATCGCCGGCGCTTTCTCGTGCCAGGGCATGGTCATCGCCCCGCCGGCATTGACCACGACCGCGGTCTTCGGATTGGCCGCGACGATCGCCTCGACCAGCCGGTTCTGCTCGCCCGGAAGATCGATACTGGCGCGGTCATAACCCTCGCCCTCGGTGGTCGAGGACGAACCGACGATCACGATCGCCGCATCCGCCGCCCTGGCCGCCGCGACCGCGGCATCGAGCGAGGGCTGCGGCTCGCGCACGCCGAAACTCAGGTTCTCGTACGGCGTGCCGCCATTCGCGTAGTCGATACGGATCGGATAGCCGCGCCCGGCCTCCAGCGTGACCTGCACCGTCCGCCGGGGTACCGGGAAGCCGAGCACGTCGCGATTGTCGGGAACGACCTTGCTCGCCTTCTCCAGAATGACCCTGCCGTCGAGCGTCACGCGCGGCGTGCCGGTCCCGCGCACGCTGAACTCATGCACCCCGCTGGTGCGCGGCCAGAACATCCCCTGCCAGCGGATCGCGGCATAGCCGGTCGCCTTGGGTCCGGCGACATTGCCGCTGATCCAGCGAACGAAGCGCGTGACGCGCTCGGTCCTGGTCGGCGTCCCGCTCGCATCCTCGCTCATGAAATAGCTGCCGGTCAGGCCGGTCTCGCCGCGCTTGGCATCCGGGCTGAACAGCTTGGCATCGGCGGCGGGCGGAGTTTCCTCGTTATCGACCCCCTGGGCATAGGTGATGCGCACGCCGGGCAGCGCCGCGCGCAGCGCGTCGAGCGGAGTCTGCGTCTCGAACGGCACGACGTTGGAGCTGCCGCCGCCCTGCATCCGCACGACATCGGCATTGGGGCCGATCACCGCGAGCGACTTGATCGAGCGGTCGAGCGGCAGCACGCCGTTGTTCTTGAGCAGGACCATCGCCTCTTCCGCCGCCTTGCGCGCGACGGCGGCCTGGCGGAGCGGTGTCGCCGATTCCGGACGCGAGGTACCGCGCTCGATCACGCCGCTGCGCACGATCAGCCGGACCATGCGCCGCGCATTCTCGTCGATCTGTGCCGGGCTGACCTCGCCCGCCGCGACCGCCGCCTTGAGCTTGTCGCCGAAATGCTTGGGCGGCCCGGGCATCTCCAGATCCATGCCGGCATTCACCGCCGCCGCGGTCGAATGCGTGGCGCCCCAGTCGGACACGACGAAGCCCTTATAGCCCCATTCCTTCTTGAGCAGGTCGGTCAGCAGCCAGCGATTCTCCGCCGCGTGGGTGCCGTTGATCTTGTTGTACGACGCCATCACCGACCAGGGATCGGCCTCGCGCACCACCATCTCGAAGGCGGGAAGATAGATTTCGCGCAGCGTCCGCTCGTCGACGACCGAGTCGACGACGAAGCGATAACTCTCCTGATTATTGGCGGCGAAGTGCTTGATCGAAACGCCGATCCCCTCGCCCTGCGCGCCGCGCACATAGCCAAGCCCCATCCGTCCGCTCAGCCACGGGTCTTCCGAATAGGTCTCGAAATTGCGGCCCCAGCGCGGGGTGCGGACGATGTTGACCGTCGGCGCGAGCAGCACATCGGCGCCATGCGCCTTGGTCTCGCGCGCAACCGCCGCGCCGACCGTGGCAGCGAGATCGGGGTTCCAGCTCGCCGCCAATGCCACCCCGACCGGAAAGACCGTCGCCGGCTTGCCGTCGGGCGAGCGCACGCCGGTCGGCCCGTCGGTCATCTTGACCGACGGGATTCCGAGGCGCGCGATCGGATTGAGCGCCATCGAGGATTCGCCCGCCAGCAGCAGGATTTTCTCGTCGAGCGTCAGCCGCGCCATCAGGTCGTCGACCCGCGCCTCCACCCCCGCCTTCGCATCGCGATAGACGGGCGCCGCCTCCTGCGATCCCGCGGGCGCTGCCATGCCAACAACCAACGCGATCGCCGCCCCCTGCGTCAATCTCATTTGACCGCCGCCAGACTGGTCTCGGTCTTGGCGAGCAGTTCGTCGGTCAGCTTGCCGTCCGAATAGGGCTGGAGCTGCTTGAGGCTGAGACCCTTGATCATCTCGAGCTGCGGCAGTTGGGTCAGGCCCGGAAGTTCCTTGTCGAGCACCCCTTTGGCCGCTTCGTTCGCGAGCAGATCGCCGATCGGCGTGTCGAGATTGAACTTCGCGGCGGGCTTGGCGGCATCGGCCGCGGCGGGCGCCGGTGCGGTCTGGGCCATGGCGACGGCGGGGACGAGCAGCGCCGCCCCGAGCATGAGGTGCAATTTCATCACTGATTCTCCTTGGTTTCGGCGGATTGCGCGCCGGATTGGCTGCCGAGCTCGGCGATCATCGCCTCGCGGATCAGGTATTTCTGGACCTTACCGGTCACGGTGGTCGGGAATTCCGCGACGACGCGGACGTAGCGCGGCACCTTGAAGTGGGCGATCTGCCCCCGGCAGAACTCGCGGATCGCCTCGGCATCAGCCTCCGCCCCCGCGCACAGCCGCACCCAGGCGCACAGCTCCTCGCCCATCCGCGCGTCGGGCACGCCGACCACCGCGACATCCTCGATCGCCGGGTGGCTGTAGAGGAACCCCTCGATCTCGCGCGGATAGATGTTCTCGCCGCCGCGGATCACCATGTCCTTCAGGCGGCCGACGATGTTGGCGTAGCCCGCTTCGTCGATCACCGCGAGGTCGCCGCTGTGCATCCACCCCTCGGCGTCGATCGACTCCGCCGTGCGCTCCTGCTCGTCCCAATAGCCGTGCATCACCGAATAGCCGCGCGTGCACAGCTCGCCCGGCTCGCCGACCGGAACCACCGTGCCGTCGGGCGCGATCAGCTTGCTTTCCAGATGGGGCTGCACCCGCCCGATCGATCCGGTGCGCCGCTCGAACGGATCGTCGAGCCCGGTCTGGAAGCTGACGGGGCTGGTCTCGGTCATGCCGTAAGCGATGGTCACGTCGCGCATGTGCAGGCGCTCGATCACCTCGCGCATCAGCGGCTCGGGACAGATCGCGCCGGCCATGCAGCCGGTGCGCAGCGAGGTGACATCGAGGCTTTCGAGCACCGGATGCGCGAGCATCGCGATGAACATCGTCGGCACGCCGTAGAGCGCCGTGCAACGCTCCGCGGCGACCGCGCGCAGCGCCGCCTCGGCATCGAAGCCGGGCGCGGGATAGATCATCGCCGCGCCATGGGTCAGGCTGGCGAGATTGCCCATCACCATGCCGAAGCAATGGTAGAGCGGCACCGGGATGCAGATCCTGTCCTCCGCGCTCAGCCCCATGCCCCGCCCGACGAAATAGCCGTTGTTGAGGATGTTGCGGTGGCTGAGCGTTGCTCCCTTGGGCAGGCCGGTGGTGCCGCTGGTGAACTGGATATTGATCGGATCGCTCGCGTGCAGATCGTCCGGCAGCGGGCCGGCAGGATGCGCGGCGACATCGGCGAAGTTCAGCCAGCCCGGCCGCTCGTTCTCGCCGATCAGGATGCGCGCGCGCAGCGTCGGCAGCCGCTCAGCCCCCAGCGTTTCGACCATCTCGGCATAGACACTGGTCTTGAAGCTCTCCGCCGCGACCAGCGCGGCGAGGCCCACCTTGTTGATCGTGTACTCGACCTCCGACAGGCGATAGGCCGGGTTGATCGTCACCAGAATCAGGCCCGCGCGCGCCGCGGCGAACTGGGTCAGCGTCCATTCGGCGCAGTTGGGCGACCAGATGCCGATGCGCTCGCCCGGCTTGAGGCCGAGCGCGAGCAGCCCCGATGCCAGCGCATCGGTCCGCGCAAGCAGCTCGGCGAAGCTCCAGCGGATATCCTGCGCGAGCGAGACGAGCGCGTCGCGCTCGCCCCATATCGCCGCCGCGCGCACCAGCGCCTCGCCGATCGTATGCTCGATTAGTGGCGGCCCATCGGCGCCACGGACTTGGCTGAGGCCCGGCGTGACGAAGCTCATTTGCCCGGCACCTCGCAGGTGAAGCTCGCCGCATCGTCGGTCGAGCCCTTGCCGTCCCAGCGCGCGACCTTGGGCCAGGCGCAGAGCGGACGCGTACGCTGCGCCTTGGCGGGGAAGCCGAGATAGCCGAACATGTCGTTGTCGAACTTGGTCGCGACGATCCGCTCGGGCGCCGGGCCGCCCTTGTGCCAGACGTCGAGCGTGCCGAGCGCGTCGAACACGTTCGGACCCGGCCCGGCGAGGCAATGCGACATGCCCGGCGCCATGAACAGGCGGATGCGGTCGCGCGCGGCGGAATCATTCGCAAGCACGCGGCCGACAAAGCCGATCGTGTTTTCCGGCGGGATCGCCGCGTCCTGCCAGCCATGGTACATCAGCAGCTTGCCGCCACGGCGGAAGAACGCCTTGAGATCGGCGCTCTCGACGTCCAGCTCCTTGCTGACGCGCACCTTGGCCAGCGCATAGTCGCGCGCGAGATCGAAGCGCGAAGCCGACCATTGCGGATCGCCGTGCACGAAGTAGCGGAAGAACTCGCCCGAGAACTTGGCGTGCTGTGAATCCGCGGCGGTCAGCCACATCCCCCACGTCCCCTGCTCACCCTCGGCGCCCGGCGCGAAGCCGGGGTAGAAGGACTTGCCGTCCGGCCCCTTCGGCCCCTGATAAAGATGCCGTGCCGCCGCGACCTGCGCCGGGGTCAGGCACTCGCCGGTGGCGCCCGGCTTGCACTGCAACTCGCCCGGATCGAAGCGGCACAGGCGCGGATTCTCGATCACCCCGTCAGCCACGCCGTCGAGCTTGTCGCACTTCGCCAGCGACGCCGTCTGCAACAGCTTGAGCTGAGCGGCGCCGAGCGCAGCGCCGGGCTGACGCAGCACCTGCGCGTTGCTGGCGAAGGCGCTCGCCATCCGCGTCCACGGGATCGCCGGGGCGCCCGCGATGATCGCGTCATAGTCGTCGGGAAAACGCTGCGCTTCCATCAGCGCCTGACGCCCTCCGTCCGAACAGCCATGGAAATAGCTCGCGGACAGTGGCGCGGGATAATAGGCCGCGATCACCTGCTTGGCGGTCTGCGCCGCGACATGGTTCGCACGCCAACCATAGTCCTTGATCTTCTCCGGCGCGTTCAGCGCCCAGCTGCCGTCGACGTCGCTCTTGCCGAAATGCCCCATGTCGCTGCCGACCGAGGCATAGCCCCGCGCCACCGCGCCGCGCATCAGCAATGCCGGGATGCCGAGATTGGCGCCGAAGCCGCCATTGCCCGCCCCCATCAGCTTGCCGTTCCATGCCGCCTGTTGGGGCAACCACACCTCGACCTTGATCGATGATCCGGGGACCGGCGACATGACCGCCTGCACGCGACAAAAGGGCGCGGAGGCTGGCAACCCCGGCATGCCCGGGCCGGTATCGACCGTCGCACCCATCGTCAGCGGCGTCGCGGCCTCGATCTTGCCGTTCGCCAATGCACGGCCGGTCAGCGCGGCGCAGCTATCGGCCTGCTGGCGCGGCGCGGCGACGACCGGCGCTCCGCCTGTGGCCGATCCGGCGGCGAGCGCGATCGCACTCAGGGTTGCGAAGCGAACGCCATTCATTTCCTGAGCACTCCCAGCGCGTTCATCCATGCCTCCATCCGTTCGGTCCACAGGTCGCTCGGCTTGTCCTGACGCTTCATGCCGAAGCCGTGGCCGCCCTTCGGAAAGGTCGCGAATTCCGACCGTGCTCCCGCGGCGCGCCACGCGGCATCGAGCCGGGCGCTGTCGTCGCGCGACAGCTTGTCGTCATCGGCGACAGCGACGAACAGCGGCGGCGCCTTTTCGGGCGCGGCGATCGGGTCGGGGAGCAAGCCGGGATAGATAGCGGCGGCGAAATCCGGGCGGGCATCGGACTTGTTCGCCAGCATCGTCCAAACGGTCACCGCGCCACCCGCCGAAAAGCCCATCAGGCCGACCCGGCCCGGTTTGACGCCGTAGCGCGCGGCGTTGGCGCGGACATGACGCACCGCCTGTTCGCCATCCGCCGTCGCGAGCGGACGCAGCGGCTCGACCGCCACCGCCAGCTTGGGCAGGTTGGTCATATAACGCAGCATCGCAAACGGCAGGTCGCCGCCGGTCCTGAGCAGGCGATACCGCAGCACGAACGCGGTGACGCCAAGCCCGTTGAGCCATTGCGCGACCGCTTCGCCCTCATTCTCGATCGACAGCATGTGGAACGCACCGCCGGGCGCGACGATCACGGCGGTGCCGTTCGCTTTCGCCGGATCGGGCCGGTAGATGGTGAGCGTCGCATCCTCGACGTTGGTGACGACGGTGCCGAAGGGCGCGCGCTTTTCCCGCTCCCCCGGGGATGCGGCGGGCTGGTCCGGCCACAGGCGCACGACCTCCTGCGCGGAGGCGGGCGCCGCGACCGGCATCAGCACGACGGCGACAAGCGCGGCAACCCCCGCCAGTCCCGCGAGCAGGCGCAGCGTGATCTTCTTCATTGCGAATCCCTGATTTTTGCGATGGCCGCGATCGGCGGCGTTGCGGCGGGCGCCATCGCGGTCCGGTCG
>DATIGZ010000503.1:0-4654 GCA_035481255.1 Sphingomonas sp.
GCTTGGTGTTCTTCTCGACGGTCGCCTTGGCGCGCTCGTTGAAGTCGGCGAACAGAGCCTGGGTCTTCTCGATCGTGGTTTCCATGATGTCAGTTCCCTTGGTTGCGGTTTCCGCCATCTGGGGGGCGGTATCTTCGATAATCTCTGCGACCGGCGCGGCGGTCTTTTCGACGGTCTCGGTAAGCGTCTCCGCCAGCACTTCGGCGGGTTCAGTCACGGCTTCGATCACCGGCTCCACCACCGGGGTTTCGATGACCGTTTGTTCGATCACTGGCGTGACTTCGGCGACAATCGGTTCAGTCTTCGGAGCCTCAGCCTTCAGCGCAGCGGCCTTGGGCTTGCTCACCGGAGTCTTCGCACCCGGCTTTTTCGCACCGGTACGTGGAGCCTTGCTGGCCATTGAACGTCCTCGCAGCGATTGTTGCAATGCAGCATATACGCTTTGGACGCGACAGTTTCAAGACAGTTTTTTGTGCAGTGCACAAAAAACCTCACCGGGTCCGCACATAGCTCCCGGGGGCATCACCAAGCTCTTCATTTGACTTGGGAATTCTCGCCCCCTTCACCTTGGCGCGTGGCTCACCAAAGCCTTCGATCCAGCCCATCCAGTCGGGCCACCAGCTACCCTTGGTTTCAGTTGCACCCGCAACAAACGCCTCCAGAGTCGCGGCGTCCGCCTCATTCGTCCAATATTGATATTTCTGCGCGGAGGGCGGGTTGACCACCCCGGCGATATGCCCTGACCCGGCCAGCACGAAACGCAGCGGCCCGGTGAAATGCTCGGTGATCTTCCACACGCTGTGCGCCGGCGCGATGTGATCCTCCCTGCCTGCCTGAATATAGGCAGGGGTCGCGACCTTGCTCAGATCCACCGGCGTTTCGCCAATGCTCAGCGCCCCCGCCTGCGCCAGCCGGTTGTCGCGATACAGGTCGGCCAGGTAGCTCGCATGCCATTTGGCGGGCAGGTTGGTGACGTCCGAATTCCAGTGGAGCAGGTCGAACGGCATATAGTCCTCGCCGAGCAGATAATTGCTCGACACATAGTTCCAGATCAGGTCGCGCCCGCGCAGCAGGTTGAAGGTCGCGGCCATGTAGCGCCCGTCGAGAAAGCCGTCGGTGGTCAGCGACTGGATCAGCGCCAGTTGCTCGTCATCGACGAAGACGTTGAGGTCGCCCGCCTCGCTGAAATCGACCTGCGCGGTGAAGAAGGTCGCGCTCTTGACCTTGTCTGCTTGTCCGCGCGCGGCGAGCACCGCCAGCGTCGCGGCGAGCGTCGTCCCCGCCACGCAATAGCCGATCGTATGGACAGCATCGACGCCCAGCAACTCGCGCACGCTGTCGATCGCATCGATCTGACCGCGCTCGACATAATCGTCCCACACCACATCGGCCATGCTGGCGTCGGCCGACTTCCATGAAACCACGAACACCGTCAGCCCCTGTTCAACCGCCCAGCGGATGAAGCTCTTCTCCGGACTGAGGTCGAGGATATAGAAACGGTTGATCCACGGCGGGAAGATCAGCAGCGGCGTCTCGATTACCGTGTCGGTCGCGGGCGAATACTGGATCAGCTCGTACAGCGGCGTGCGCTTGACCACCTTGCCCGGCGTCATCGCGATATTCTCGCCCAGCGTGAACACACCCTCGGCGGTCTGGGTCATCTGCCCCTTGCTCATGTCCTTGAGCATATGGGCCAATCCCTTGAGCAGGCTCTCGCCCTTGGTCTCGACGATCTTCTCGAGCACCACCGGGTTGGTCGCGGGGAAGTTCGACGGACTCATCGCATCGATGAACCCTTGAGTCGCGAACCGCGCCTGCTCCTTCTGCTTGGGGCTAAGCCCCTCGATCGCGTCCACGCCCTTCAGCATATGGTCGGCGACGGTCAAATAGCTTTGGCGGATAAAGTCGAACACCGGCTGCTCGCGCCATTGCGGCGCCTTGAAGCGGCGGTCGCGCGCTTGTTCCGGCGTTTCCTCGAACCCCGCCGCCTTGGACGGATCGAGGAAGCGCTGCCACAGCGTCATCGTGTCCGCCCAGAAATCGGCGCCCGCACGCATCGCGGCGGCGGGATCGACAGGTGGCACCGGAGGCATTGGGGGAGCCTTCGCCATCAGGTCGAAACCTTGCTCCATCAGCATTTGCTGCGCCCGGCCCCACACCCAGGTCCAGTGCTGGAGATCCTCAAGGCTCGGGGCCTCGCCGGCGGCTTCGGCCTCGGGCTGCGCCGATGCGTCAGCCTGGCTTTCCGGCTTGGATTTCGGCTTGACGGCGGGTTTGCGGGTCTTGGTCGGTTTCGCGGCCTTGGGAGCCGCCGTCTTTTTCTTTTCCGCCACCACTCGCCTCTCCTCTGGCACCCATGCCGCGTCCCTGTATAACGGCCCCGCGCATCCTGCGCGACCTCAAGAGGAGCTCACCGAGAAATACGATGTCCGAAGAATTCTACCGCATGAAGCGCCTGCCGCCCTACGTCATCGCCGAAGTCAATGGCATGCGGGCAGCAGCACGTGCGGCGGGCGAGGACATTATCGACCTCGGCATGGGCAACCCCGATCTGCCGCCGCCCCAGCATGTCATCGACAAGCTGTGCGAGGTGGCTCAGAAGCCCTCGGCGCACGGCTATTCGCAGTCCAAGGGCATTCCCGGCCTGCGTCGCGCCCAGGCTAATTATTATGGCCGCCGCTTCGGAGTCGACGTCGATCCCGAGAGCGAGGTCGTCGTGACGATGGGGTCGAAGGAGGGGCTGGCCAGCCTTGCCACCGCGATCACCGCGCCCGGCGACGTGATCCTGGCGCCCAACCCCAGCTATCCGATCCACACCTTCGGCTTCATCATCGCCGGCGCGACGATCCGCGCGGTGCCGACCACGCCCGACGAGCGCTATTTCGAAAGCCTTGAGCGCGCGATGAACTTCACCGTGCCGCGCCCCAGCATCCTCGTCGTCAACTATCCGTCGAACCCGACGGCTGAGACGGTCGATCTCGCCTTTTACGAGCGGCTGGTGGCGTGGGCGAAGGAGAACAAGGTCTGGATCATCTCCGATCTCGCCTATTCCGAGCTCTATTACGACGGCAAGCCGACCGTCTCGATCCTGCAGGTCAAGGGTGCGAAGGACGTGGCGATCGAGTTCACCTCGCTCTCAAAGACCTATTCCATGGCCGGCTGGCGCATCGGCTTCGCGGTCGGCAACAAGGATCTGATCGCGGCGATGAGCCGGGTGAAATCCTATCTCGACTATGGTGCCTTCACACCGATTCAGGCCGCGGCCTGCGCGGCGCTCAACGGCCCGCAGGATATCGTCGAGGCCAATCGCCAACTCTATCACAAGCGCCGCGACGTGCTGGTCGAGAGCTTCGGCCGCGCGGGATGGGATATCCCGGCCCCGGCCGCATCGATGTTCGCCTGGGCGCCGCTGCCGCCCGCGCTCGCGCATCTCGGCAGCCTCGAATTCTCGAAGCAGCTCCTCAGCCACGCCAAGGTCGCGGTCGCGCCGGGGGTCGGTTACGGCGAGAATGGCGAGGGCTTCGTCCGCATCGCGATGGTCGAGAATGAGCAGCGCCTGCGCCAGGCAGCACGCAACGTCCGCAAATACCTCCAGTCGATGGGCGTTAACACCGGCGCCAAATCGGCCTGACGCACATGGGACGCGAAGGCTTCGACTTCTCGACGCGCCTTCGCGTCCGTTATGCCGAAATCGACGGCCAAAAGGTCGTGTTCAACTCGCGCTATCTGGAATATGCGGATGTCGCGATCAGCGAATATTGGCGCTGGCTGCGACTCGCCGACCTGGCCGAATGGCACGGCATCGAGTTTCACGTCGCCCGCGCCACGGTCGATTTCAAAACACCCTTCCGGTACGATGACGAGATCGAGGCATGGGTCCGCACCGATCGGATCGGTAACTCCAGCCTCACCAGCCGCGTCGAATTGTGCCACGCGCAAACCGGCGCGCTGCATACGGTGATCGAGCTGGTCTACGTGAATGTCGACTTGGACGCGGGCACATCATCGCCCGTTCCACTCGCGATCCGCGCACGGATGCTGCCCGGCACCTAGGCCGCTATTCCGCAGCTTCCTGTGCGGCCTTACGCCCTTCGCCCGCTACATCCTCGGGCAGCGACCAGAGCAGGTCGTGCTTGGTCAGCGGACGGCCGTCATGACTCAGCACCTGAACCGGCGCGATCCGCCGGTGATCGCGGGCGTCGACCAGCACCGGCGTCGCGGGCATGCCGGTCTCCCAGCGCTCGCCCCATTGGCGCAACGCGACCATCGTCGGCAGCAGCGCGAAACCCTTGTCGGTCAGCCGGTATTCCACTTTGCGCCGATCGTCATCGCACGTCTGCCGCGCGAGGATGCCGTGATCGACCAGCCGCGCCAGCCGGTTGGCGAGGATGTTGCGGGCAATGCCCAGTTCCGACTGGAACTCCTCGAAATGATAGAGGCCGTTGAACGACGCGCGCAGAATCAGGAAGGACCAGCGCTCGCCCATCGCCTCCAGCGCGGCGGGCAAGCTGCAGTTGTTGGCCAACTGACGAAGCGGTTCTCGCAGTCCATTGTGACCCATAACCGTCGAACCTACTCCAATTTCCCTTGCTAACAAACAGCTTAGTTCGCCGCGATGCAGCACCAGTTTTTGATTGCAACTTAACTCCTAGTC
>DATIGZ010000504.1:0-8125 GCA_035481255.1 Sphingomonas sp.
TGTGTTCGAGGCGTGGTTCGGATCGAGCACCGATTATGAAAGCCAGCGCGAGCGGGCGCTGATCGCCTGCCCGATGTGCGGCGACAGCGCGATCGACAAGGCGGTGATGGCGCCCAATGTCGCGGCCAAGGGCAACCGGCGGAGCGACGCCGTGCCCGCGCCGGGCAAGCCCGATCCCAAGCAAGTGATGGCCGCGCTCGCCGAAGCGCAGGCGAAGATGCTCGAAGGCTCCAAATGGGTCGGCGTAGCGTTCGCCGACAAGGCGCGAGCGATGCACTTGGGAGAGGAGGCGCACGCGCCGATCCACGGTCAGGCGAGCGCCGATGAGGCCAGGGCGCTGATCGAGGAGGGGGTGGCCGTCGCGCCGCTTCCGCTGCCCGTGGTTCCGCCTGAACAGCGCAACTAGCCGGGCTTCCCAAACCCGGTTATTGGGGCGTCGAGTGACTCCGTAGCTCAGCAGGATAGAGCATCAGATTCCTAATCTGAGGGCCGCGCGTTCGAATCGCGCCGGGGTCACCATTTTCCTTCTCCGGACGCCGGATGGTTTGACTTCGCGAGCGCGGGCGCCCATCCTCACGGCATGTCATGTTCCGAACATCGGCGGCGATACCGCACCCATGCGGGACAACTCCTGGCGGGCGTTTAGCCCCGGGCTCTCCAGCGGCACGTCCCGAGGAGCTCGGGGCAAGGATCGGTGATCCGAAGCGCTTTTCCAGCGGAAAGGCGCGTTCCGTTTTCAGGAGAAATGACAATGAGCGCGACGCGCGCGGCCAAGACACGGCCGCAAATCCATATGATCGATACCGAAGCCGAACGGCTTTCGGAGCTGGCCCTGAACGTCGAGACCGCGATGCCTCAGGTCAGCGACCTGCTGTTGCGCGAGACGACCCGTGCCAGGCTGCATCGCGCGGCAGCGATCCCCGCGGACGTGGTGACGATGGGAACTGAAGTCGAGTTTCGCGACGAGGCGAGCGGGGTCACGCGCACGGTAACGCTGGCCTGGCCGCAGGACGCGGACATCGCCGCGGGCCGCATTTCGATCCTCACCCCGATAGGCGCCGGGCTGATCGGGCTGCGCGAGGGGCAGCAAATCCTGTGGCCTGACCGTGACGGGCGCGAGCGCAACCTGATGATCGTGCGCGTGGGCCAGCCGGCGGCCGCCTGAACCGGGGGGGACGGCTCCGGCACGCACCGCCGTGCCGGAGCCGCCGGCTCCTTCGCGCTTGCAACATTTGATCGATACTTCTAACGGCTCTTGCGAATTATTATCATTCGCAGGGGGTTTTGATGCTGTTGGTCCGCCGTTCCGGAAGTTTGCTCGCCAGCTTGTCGCGGCCTGCTCTGATCGCGTGTGCGCTGGCGATGCCGGTGATCGCGGCCGCGAATGAAGGCGAGGAGCCGCAGGACGGCCGGGGCGACACCGTCGTCATCACCGGGGTCAACACCAAGGGCACCGGGTCGGGCACCAAGACCGACACGCCGCTGATGGAGACCCCGCAGAGCATCACCGTGATCGATGGTGAGGAGCTGACGCTCCGCAACGCCCAGTCGATCAATCAGGCGCTGGGTTATGTCGCGGGCGTTTCGCCCAACCAGCGTGGTGGGATGGTCACACGCTACGACCAGCTCATTCTGCGCGGCTTCGCGCCGGGCGTGTATCAGGACGGCATGCGTCTGCTCGCCGGGCCGTATTCGATGCCGCAGATCGATTTCAACCGCGTCGAGCGCATCGACATCGTCAAGGGGCCGGCCTCGGTCCTTTACGGCAATTCGACCCCCGGCGGCCTCGTCAATCTCGTCAGCAAGCTGCCCGAGGCGACCGCGTTCGGCCGGGTCGAACTGCAGGCGGGTAACTACGACACGCTGCGCGCGGTGGCGGATATCAACCAGCCGCTCGACAGCGACGGGCGGCTGCTGTTTCGCGTTGTCGGCGGGTGGCAAAAGGGCGACGGGCTGACCGAGGGGACGTTCAGCGAACGCTATCATGTCAGCCCGATGGTCACCTTCGCGCCGACTGATCAGACCAGTCTGACGCTGCTCGCGGCGTACCAGCGCTCGCCTTCCGGCGGTGGCTATTCGGGCGTTCCCGCTTATGGCTCGGTACTGCCCAATCCGTTCGGCGAGCTGCCGCGCGAGGTCAACACCGGTGATCCCGGCTATGAGCGCTACGACCACAAGCAGAAGGCGGTAGCCGCCTTCTTCCGCCATGAGTTCAACGACAGCTTGAGCTTCCGCTCGAATTTCCGCTTCCAGAACAATGAGCTGAGCTACCGGCAGCTCTATGTCGCTGGTTTCGGGCGGACCGCGAATGGCCTAAACAGCGACTATTCGACGATCATCCGCGGCGGCGGCGGCGCGGACGAGGATTTCGACACGCTGACGCTCGACAACCACTTCGCGGCGAAGTTCGCCACCGGTCCGCTCAGGCACAATGTGCTGGTCGGTATCGACTATCAGAACATCACCGGCGAGAATTTCCAGCAGTTCAACACCGGCGTGTCGGCGAATCCGCTCACCAGCATCCCCAATCTCAACCTGTTCAACCCGGTCTATGGCGGCACGCTGCCAAGCTTCGATCTCACCGTGCTCTCGGCCGCTTACGTCAACACCTATGGCAAGCGCACTCAGGTCGGCCTGTATCTGCAGGATCAGATCGCGATCGGCCGGCTTCAACTGATCGCGAGCGGCCGGTTCGACTGGTACGACCAGACGACACGCAACAAGAAGCTCGCGGCCGGCGCCGCGGGCGCGGCGAGCTTCTTGTCGCAGAACGCCTTCACCGCGCGCCTGGGGGCACTCTACGAGTTCGAATTCGGCCTCTCGCCCTATTTCAGCTATTCGGAATCGTTCGAGCCGCAAGCGGGCACGACGTGGCAGGGCGTGCCGTTCGAGCCGGTGACGGGGCGCCAGTATGAGGCCGGTCTGAAGTTCCAGCCCAAGGGTACCAGCGCGATCTTCACCGCATCGGTCTATGACCTGCGGCGCCAGAATGTCCCGGTCGGCGATCCCGCTGCCGGTACGGGCGGCATACCGGCCAACTCCCAGGTTCAGATCGGCGAGGTACGCGTGCGCGGTGCCGAGCTGGAAGCGCGGGGCGAGATCGTCCCCGGTCTCGATCTGATTCTGGCGGGCAGCTATACCGACGCGATCATCACGCAGGGTACGCCCGCGATCGCACCCACCGCGACCAACAGCGGCACGCCGACCACCACCGGAACCCGTCAACTCGGCACCCCCGAATGGCTCGCCTCGGGCTTCGTCTCCTACGACTTCGGCCGAAACGCCGCCGCCACCGGCCCGATTGGCGGCCTCAGGCTCGGCGCGGGCGTGCGTTATGTCGGGGGATCGGACGGCACCACCCACTATGCCGTGATCAACAATGTTGCGACGTTCCAGCGTTTTACCACGGACTCGTTCACGCTGGTCGATGCGGTGATCGGCTATGACCTTGGCAAGGCGAGCAGCGCGCTCGCGGGATTCAGCCTCGCGGTCAACGCCGCGAACCTGTTCGACACGCGCCATGTCAGTGCGTGCCCGTTCAACAACAGCTGCTATTTCGGCGCGGGCCGCACCGTCGTGGGATCGCTGCGCTTCAACTGGTAAGGGCAGGGCGCCGATCTTCCTCGTGTGGGTCGGCGCCGAACCAAAACCCCATCAACGAAAAAAGCCCCCGAGGCGAACCTCGGGGGCTTTCCGCTGTCCTAGCCGGCAAATGCCGGCCGTGGATTAGCTGACGTGCTTGGCGATGTGCTTGTTCAGTTCGAACATCGTCGCCTTGTCGCCGCCGAAAACCTTCTTCAGCTTGTCGTCGGCCAGGATCTCACGCTTGTTGGCGGGGTTCTGGAGATTGTTCTTCTTGATGTGGTCCCACATCTTGCTGACGATCTCGCTGCGCGGCAGCGGACCGGCGCCGACAATCGCGGCGAGGTCTGCCGAGGGGGTGACGGGCTTCGCGATGCCGCCACGGGCCCCGCCGGATGCCTTCTTTTCCGCCATATTTTCTTCTCCTCTGTGAGCCGGTGACAAGCCCCCGGGCTCAGATATGCTCCAGCGCCGACGGTTTGTGGGCTGCGTTCCCACCGTTGTCGCTGGAAGACGATGTACTGTGGTTCTTCACGCGATGCACGTACTTGATGGCCTTTCAAGACCATATCGGGCGTTTGTTTGTGGAGAACTCGCCCTCTGAGCGCCCCTCCGGACGGTTTGCGCGCCGTAAGGCGTTCCCGGAGGAGAAACATCGGACTGATTCTCTCCATCAACGGGTAAACGGGGAAGGGCGCGCCCGGTTGCCCGGACGCGCCCTCCTGCCGCCGGAATTGCCCGGCTGGTCCCGTTTGACGTCAGAACTTCACGCGGGCCTTCACGCCGTAGAAGCGCGGCGGCGCGGGATAGACCGCGAAGCTGCTGCCCTGCTCGGGGATCGGGAAGGCGGTGATGTTGTAATAGGTGTCGAAGAGGTTCTCGACATAGGCCTCGATCCCGAACCGGCCGCCTTCGCCGAAGTTCAGGCCGACGCGCGCGTTGACGATGCTGTAGCCGTCATTGGTGGTGAAGGGCACGGCGATCGGGTTGTTGATCGTGTGCGCGTCGCTGTTGACGCGCCAGTCGACATGGAACAGCGCGCCGACATTGTCGCTGAGCTGCGGAGTCCAGGTGACCGCACCGGTGATCACGTTGCGCGGCGAGTTGGTCAGCGGCTGACCGTTGTCCGCCCCGGCACGCACGTCGCGTACCTCGGTGTCGAGCAGCGTGTAGTTGAGCGCGACGGTCAGGTTCGAGGACGGGCGGATGACCGATTCAACCTCGATGCCCTTCGAAATCACCTTGTCGAAGTTGGTGGTGACGAAGCGCGTCCCGGCGAACGAGTTGTTCTGATAGCCCTTGAACTCCTGATAGAAGCCCGCGACGTTGAACTGGAACCCGCGGATCGGGTTGCTCTTGAAGCCGACTTCGAAGGCGTTGACGGTCTCGTTCCCGAATTCCAGATCGCTGATCTGCGCGCCGTTGCCGCCGAGCAGCACGGAGTCGAATGACCCGCGGTCGAGATTGTAGCCGCCCGACTTGTAGCCGCGGTCATAGCCGCCATAGAGCAGGAAGTTGTCGGAGAGCTTGAACGCCAGCTTCGCGGTGCCGGTGAACTCGTCCTCGGTCCGCTCGCCGCTATAGGTGCCGTTGAACTCCGAGTTGATCGTCGGGTTGCAGGTATAGAGGTGCGCGAGGCTGAACAGCCCCGCCGCGTTCAGCGCCCCGCGATAGAGCGCCGCATTGGGGTTGAGCCAGAACGAGCAGGCCGGAACCGACGCGTTGAGGTTGGCCGAAATGTCCTTGGTCTCGCGGTTATAGCGAAGGCCCAGCGTCAGCGAGACATTGTCGGTGACGTTGATGATGTTGTGGGTGAACAGGGCGAACGCCTGCGTGTCGACCTGATAATTGTCGGCCTGCTGTCCCGCGCCGTCGGGGGTGCGCGGGATCGGCTGCAGGAAGGTCGCGAGCACCGCCGGACCGCCCAATCCCGCCTGTGCCGCGAGCGCCGGATTGCTGGCGAGCAGCACCTGACCCATCAGCGGCACGCCGGGCAGCGTGCCGAACAGCTGCGCCCCGCCCGGAAGCAGCGCGCTGCGCGTCAGCTGGTTGACGATGCCGTCGACGAACTGGTCGGTCTGGGTGCCGAAGCGGACCACGTCGGTCAGCGTCAGCTTTTCGTTGAGGTAGAAGCCGCCGACGAGCCAGTCGAGCTTGCCGTCGAACGCGCTGCCCTTGAGGCGGATTTCCTGGGTGAAGTCCTGAATGCCGGTCTTGTACCCGTCACGATAGGCGCGATCGAGGCCCGAGAAATCGATGTCCTGACTGCGCGTCGCCTTCCAGTCGCGATAGGCGGTGATCGAAGTGAGGGTGACGTCGCCGAGGTTCCAGTCGAGCTGGCCCGAAACCCCCCATTCCTTGACCTTCTCGGTCAGGTCGCGGTTGGGCGAGGTCGCCATCTGGCGGCCCTTGCGGTCGAACGGACGGACGATGCCGTCGCGGCCCGTGGCGCCGCCCAGTGCCGGGTTGGCGGCCAGCGCTTCGATGAGGTTGCTGGTGACCAGCCCGAGCAAGCCGCCCGCGGTGCTGGTGTCGCGGCCCGACGGGTAGAGGACGAAGCCCGACCCGGTGTTGAGCGCGCCGCAGCACGCCTCATCGGTCTCCGCATAGTCGCCGATCAGGCGGAAGACGATGTCGGTCGTCTCGAACTTGGCCTGACCGCGGACGAAATAGCGGTCGATATTGTTGAAGTCGCGGCCGGTGTTGGGATCGGTGATGTAGCCGTCACGCTTGTGATAGCCGCCGTCCACGCGCAGGGCGAGTTGCTCGCTCACGCCGCCGGTGATGCCGGCCTTGACCTCGACCTCGTTATAATTGCCGTAGGCGCCCTCGATATAGCCGCCGAGGTCGAATGACGGACCCTGCGTGGTGATGCTGAGCGCGCCGGCCGACGTGTTGCGGCCGAACAGCGTGCCCTGCGGGCCGCGCAGTACCTCGACCCGGTCGATCGGGGGCAGGTCTGACAGCGCGACGCCGGCGCGGGCACGGAACACGCCATCGATGAACACGCCCACCGCCGGCTCGAAGCCGGGGTTGTCGCCGGCGGTGCCGATACCGCGGATGCGCAGCACCACGCCGGTCGCGGCCGACTGGCCGGTCGTTACCTGAAGGCTCGGGGTCACCTGACGCAGGCCGCGGATGTCGCTGACGCCGGCATTTTCGATCTGTTCGGCGCCGACGACGCTGACCGCGATCGGCACGTCCTGTGCCGCCTGGGCGCGGCCCGTGGCGGTGACGACGACGACTTCATCCTCTTCGGCGGCGGGAGCGGCCGGGGCGGTGTCCTGTGCGAAGGCGGGGGAGGTGGCCATCAGCGCGATGGCCGAGGCGGTGAACAGTTGGAACTTCCGCATGAAAGGCTCCTCTCTGAGTGGCGCCGCTTCTTTGGCAGGTCGCCTGTCTATGTTGTTGCGGAAGCTACCGTTCCCCGAATCCTTACGTCAACGTCAAATCGCGCTAGGAATCCCGCGGAAATGCTTGCTATTCCGGTTCACGAAGGGTTGTTGCCGAAGCGCAACACAGGCAAGCGTGCTTGCCGTAGCGTCATGCGCCAAACACAGGATTTGCAAGAGGATGAGCTGTCACGATCACGACGAGCCCGAAGACGGCGATATCGTCGCGCCCTTGCCCAAAGTCGAAGTGCCGGAAGAGGTTGCGGACGCAGTCCGCACCATCCTGCGCTGGGCAGGCGACGACCCGAATCGCGAGGGCTTGCTCGACACCCCCAAGCGCGTTGCGCGTGCGTGGAGGGAGTATTGCCAGGGTTATGGCGAGGATCCGTCGCACCACCTCTCACGCATCTTCGAAGAGGTGGGCGGCTATGACGAGATCGTGCTGCTGAAGGACATTCCTTTCCAGTCGCATTGCGAGCACCACATGGCGCCGATCATTGGCCGCGCCTCGATCGCCTATCTGCCGCAGGATCATGTCGTCGGCATCTCGAAGCTCGCGCGCGTGCTCCATGCCTATGCGCGGCGACTGCAGGTGCAGGAGCGACTGACCGCCGAGGTCGCGGACTGCATCTGGAACCATCTCCACCCGCGCGGCGTCGCGGTGGTGATCGAGGCGAGCCATGCCTGCATGACCGCGCGTGGCGTACGCACCCCGGGCGTCGGCATGGTGACCAGCCGGATGATGGGCGTGTTCCGCGAGGATGAGCGCAGCCGCAAGGAAGTCCTGGCGCTGATGGGCTACTGACGGGTGCGGGTGCTCGTCACCGGTGGTGCGCGGCGGATCGGTGCCGCGATCGTGCGGCATCTGGTGTCCGCCGGGCATGCCGTCGCGGTGCATCATCATGATTCGCACGACGAGGCGGAAGCGCTTGCGGCTGAACTCGGCGTCGCGCTCGTCACGGCCGATCTCGCCGATGCGGCCGAGACCCGCGGGCTCGTGCATGCCGCCGCGCAGGCACTGGGCGGTCCGGTCGAGGGGCTGGTCAACAACGCCTCGCTGTTCGCATGGGACGCGCTGCCGGTGGCGGACTATGCGGGGCTCGACCGGCACATGCACGTCAACCTGGGCGCGCCGTTGCTGCTCGCCTCGG
>DATIGZ010000505.1:0-1677 GCA_035481255.1 Sphingomonas sp.
GCCGCGTCGTGTGGCGTGGTACGGTCAGCTGTACGTGCAGGTGCTGGTGGCGATCGCGTGCGGTGTGGCGATCGGCTATGTGTGGCCGGAGGCGGGGGCTGGTCTCAAGCCGTTGGGGGATGCCTTCATCAAGCTGGTGAAGATGATCATCGCCCCGGTGATCTTCCTGACCCTGGTGACCGGCATCGCGGGCATGACCGAGCTACGTTCGGTCGGCCGGGTTGCGGGCAAGGCGTTCGCGTACTTCCTGTTCTTCTCGACGCTGGCGCTGATCGTCGGGCTGATCGTGGCGAACACGGTTCAGCCGGGCGCGGGGATGAACGTCGATCCGGCCAGCCTCGATACCGGTGCGGTCAACGATTACGTGGCCAAGGCGCATGACAGCTCGATCGTCGCGTTCCTGATGGCGATCATTCCGACGACGCTGGTTTCGGCGCTGGCGGGGGATTCGCTGCTTCAGGTGCTGCTGGTGTCGATCCTGTTCGGGATCGCGCTGTCGATGGTGGGTGAGCCGGCGGCGCCGGTGCGCGATCTGTTCGAGCGGGTCGGGCTGGTCGTGTTCAAGCTGGTCGGCATCCTGATGCGCGCGGCGCCGGTCGGCGCGTTCGGGGCGATGGCCTTCACCATCGGCAAGTACGGGATCGAATCGCTTGCGAACCTCGCCGGGCTGGTCGCGACCTTCTACCTCACCTCGGCGATCTTCGTGGTGGTGGTTCTGGGGGTCGTGGCGAAGCTGGCCGGCTTCTCGATCTTCAAGCTGATCCGCTATCTGCGCGCCGAGCTGCTGCTGGTGCTCGGCACCTCCTCGTCCGAAAGCGCGCTGCCCAGCCTGATGGACAAGATGGAGCGGGCGGGCTGTGCCAAGCCGGTCGTCGGCCTCGTCGTGCCGACGGGCTATTCGTTCAACCTCGACGGCACCAACATCTACATGACGCTGGCCGCGCTGTTCATCGCGCAGGCGTGCAATGTCGACCTTTCCCTTGGCGACCAGATCGCGCTGCTCGCCATCGCGATGATCTCGTCCAAGGGGGCCGCGGGCGTCACCGGCGCGGGGTTCATCACGCTCGCCGCCACGCTGTCGATCGTGCCCGACGTGCCGGTCGCGGGCATGGCGCTGATCCTGGGCATCGACCGCTTCATGTCCGAATGCCGCAGCCTCACCAACTTCATCGGCAACGCCGTCGCCACCATCGTCGTCGCCCGATGGGACAACGCGCTCGACCGCGACGCACTCCACACCGCCCTCAACGCACCAACCACCGACGCGCCCGCACGACCCGCAACCGAAACCGACCCGGACTAGTCCGTGGCGCCCGACGCCTTGAGGTCTTCGTAGCGCTTCACCGATTTCTGCATGTGCTGGCGCGCGGCGCGGCGCGCCGCGGCGGGATCGCCCGTTTCGATCGCCGCATAGATCGCTTCATGGTCGCGGTTGATCGTGCGGGCGTAGCGCTGATGCTTCCTGGCATCGCTGCCCTGAAGATAGAGTCTGCGCGAGGGCACCAGCCGTACGCCGAGGAACTGGGTGAAGCGCAGGAAATAGGCGTTGCCCGTCGCGCGCGCGATGGCCGCGTGGAACGCGGCGTCGGCCGCGACCGATCCGTCGACATCGGTGCTGGCATCCATCGCCGCCAGCGCCTTGCGAATCTCGGCAAGGTCGGCATCGGTGCGCCGTTC
>DATIGZ010000506.1:0-3641 GCA_035481255.1 Sphingomonas sp.
GTGGTGGCCGAGGCCGCACCGGCGCGTGAAATCCCGCTCGAAGCGATGATCGAGCGCGAGCCGATCACCGTCATCCTCTCCCAGCGCGGCTGGATCCGCGCGATGAAGGGGCATGCCGAGCTGGCCAGCGCCGAGACCGCCAAGTTCAAGGAAGGCGACGGCCCGTTCATCGCCTTCCACGCCCAGACCACGGACAAGCTGCTGCTCGCGGCCGAGAATGGCCGTTTCTACACGCTGGCGGCGGACAGGCTGCCCGGCGGACGCGGCTTCGGCGAGCCGGTGCGGCTGATGATCGATCTCGATGGCGGCACCGGGATCGTCGGCCTGCTCCCCGCGAGCGCGGCGGCGCGGCTGATGGTCGCGGCGAGCGACGGGCGCGGCTTCCTGGTCAAGACTGATGACGTGATCGCCGAAACGCGCAAGGGCAAGCAAGTGGTGACGCCGCGCACCGGCGCGGTGCTCAAGCTTGTTAAGCCGGTTAAGCCCGAGGATGATTATGTCGCGGCGATCGGCGACAACCGCAAGCTGGTGGTGTTTCCGATCACCGAGCTGGCCGAGCTGGCGCGCGGGCAGGGGGTGCAGCTCCAGCGTTATCGCGACGGCGGCCTGAGCGACGCGGTCACCTTCCGCTTCGCCGACGGCCTCAGCTGGCGGATGGGGGGCGAGCAGGGACGCACGCGCAGTGAGACTGACCTGGCGCCTTGGCGCGCCGCGCGCGGCGCTGCGGGGCGGATGCCGCCAATGGGTTTCCCGCGCGATAACCGCTTCTGAATCGGAGGCTTTTGGCGGCGCGCCTTTAGTCGCTCTTAACCAAATCGCGGTAGCGCTGCACAGTGATGCTGCTGTCCCGCCGAAGCAAGGACAAGTCCGTGCGCCCCTCCATTCCGGTCGAGGGCGAGGACGCGCGCCTGCTCGGTCCGAGCGGCGCGGCGCAGATCCTGAACATGCTTCCCGTCCCGGCCGCCGTGGTCGAATGGAAGGAGGGCCGCTTCGCGTTCGAAACGGTCAACCGTCCCTTCCGCCTCGCGGGACTGGGCACGGTCGCCGATCAGTCGCCGCTGATCCGCCTGCTGGGTGCGCGGATCGCCGCCTTTATCGATTCGGACGAGACCGAGCAGGAGATGGACTGGGAGCTGGGCGATGCGGTCGATTGCCGCCGCTTCCGCCTGAAACTGGCGCGGCGCGCATCGAACAAGTCGAGCGGACGTTGTCTCGTCACGCTGATCGACCAGACTTCCGAACTTCGCACCGAACGCAGCCTGCGCCGCGAAATGCTGAGCGACAGCCTCACCGGCCTGCCCAATCGTGCCGGCTTCGCCGAGCGGCTGGAGGAGGAGATCGAGCGCGGTGGGATGAGCGAGTTCGCGGTGCTCATCATCAACCTCGACCGGTTCAGCCGCGTCAACGCGTGCATGGGCGGTCTGTCGGGCGACGAATTGCTGATCTCGGTCGCGCGGCGCGTGAAGGGCGCGCTGCGGGCGCATGACGTGCTGGCGCGAACCGGGGGCGACGAGTTCGCGATACAGCTCGCGCTGGACGAGGGGACGAGCGACGCCTTCCACGTCGCCAAACGCATCCAGAACGCGCTGACCACGCCGTTCCGCCTGTCGGATTTCGAGATTCGCGTCGATTGCTCGATCGGTATCGCGGTGGGCGACGAAACCGTCGCCGACGCCGAGGAACTGATCCGCCACGCTCAGTTCGCGATGAAGCGCGCCAAGAAGAGCGGCCGCACCGAAATCTACCAGACGCTCGCGCTCGATCTCGCGCGCCAGCAGTTCAGCATCGAGACTGAATTGCGCCGCGCGATCGACAATGGCGCGCTGTCGCTCAGCTTCCAGCCGATTTGCGATCTCGCGAGTGGCCGCATCGTCTCGTTCGAAGCGCTCGCGCGCTGGACGACCGAGAGCGGAAAGGTGGTGCCGCCGACCGACTTCATCCCGGTCGCGGAGGAATCAGGGCTGATCGTTCCGCTCGGGCGTTGGGCGATGCACGAAGCGGCGCGCACCGTCGCGCAATGGGATGCGGTCGGGGGCGGCGATTGCGGGATCAACGTCGCGGTCAACCTGTCGGCGATCCAGCTTCAGCGCGACCAGATCGCGCCGATGGTCGAGTCCGCGCTCGCCGCGCATAATGTCGATGGCCGCCGGATCACGCTTGAGCTGACCGAAAGCGCCCTCGTCACCGATCCCGATCATATTGCCCGCACGATGCACGCGCTCAAGGCGCTCGGCACCACGCTGGCGATGGACGATTTCGGTACCGGCTATTCGAACCTTGCCTATCTTCAGAAGCTGCCGATCGACGTGCTCAAGATCGACCGCAGCTTCGTCACGGGCATGCTCGCCGACCGCGACAAGATCGCGATCGTGCGCGCGATCCTCAGCCTCGCGCAGGCGCTTGGAATGCGGACCACGGCGGAGGGTGTCGAGACCAACGAACTCGCCCAGACGCTCGCCGCGCTCGGATGCACCTATGGACAGGGCTATCTCTACGCGCGCCCGCTGGCGCCCGAGGATGCCTATGCCCTGCTGTCGCTCGACAGCAGTTCGGCGACCACCGAATCGGCGATCTGACCCGCGCGATCGCCGCCGGGAAAACCCTCGGCTATCCAGCGGTCCTCGATCCGGCGCAGCGCCCTGGCGACGTCCGGCCCCTTCGACAATCCGCGTCCGATCAATGATCCGCCGCTGAGCGGCAGCCGTGGCGGAGTCCAGGCGACGGCCGCCTTCGCGCCGACGATATCGCCCGCCAGCAACAGCCGGTCGGCGGCGCGCTCGGGACTGATGCGGTAGGCGAGCGCGAGCGCTCCCTCCGCGAAGTCGGGCCGGATCGCGCTGGCCAGGGTCTGGCGTTCGACGTTGGACAGCTTGAGCCGGGCGCCCACCGCTTCGTTCGCGGCGGCGTCCGGCGGAAGCAGCGCGGCCAGACGGCGGATCGGCTCGGGCCGGATCTCCGCCGCGGTCTCGTTCCCGGCAAGCGCGGCGAGCCGCTCGACGCCCGCCAGATCGATTTCGGGGATCACCGGGATCAGGATGCCGCGTTCGACCATCAGCCGCAGCACGCGCACCGCGTCGGGTGCGACCAGCAGTTTGAGCAGCTCGTCACGGATCCGCTCGCGGGAAAGCGCCATCAGGTCGTTGGCGCGGGCCGTGCAGGCCTCGAGCGCGGCCTCGTCGGGGGTATCGCCGAAGCGCGCGAGGAAGCGGAAGAAGCGCAGGATGCGCAGATGGTCCTCGGCGATGCGCTGCAGCGGGTCGCCGATGAAGCGGATATGCCGCGCCTCCAGATCGGCGAGACCGCCGAAATAGTCGAAAATCTCGCCGCTTTGCGGATCGGCGTACAGCGCGTTGATCGTGAAGTCGCGCCGTGCCGCGTCCTCGCGCCAGTCGTCGGTGAAGGCGACGGTGGCGCGGCGGCCATCGGTCGAGACATCGCGGCGCAGGGTGGTGACCTCGACCACCGCGCCGCTGCTCACCGCGGTGATCGTGCCGTGCGCGATGCCGGTGGGGACCGCCTTGATCCCGGCGGATTCGAGCAGCTTTACCACCTGCTCGGGCGCGTGCGGGGTCGCGACGTCGACATCGGTGACGGGCAGGCCGAGCAGCGTGTCGCGCACCGCGCCGCCGACGAAACGGGCG
>DATIGZ010000507.1:0-10025 GCA_035481255.1 Sphingomonas sp.
CGCCCATCCCCGACGACGCGCCGGTGACCAGCACCGTCTTTCCGGCGAGCGAGTAGAGCTTGTCGGGCGCGAAGGCGGCGAGCCGGTCGGCGTGGCTGGGGACGGTATATTCGACCACTTCGGTCATGTCGGTGTCTCCTCGAATGGCATCAGGCACGCGTCGCGGCCTCAAGAATTTCGGATCGGGTGAGGTAGGCGGCACGCGGCGCGGCACGCAGTTCGGCCTTCTGAACCTTCTCGGTCGGCGTGCGCGGCAGATCCGCCATCACGCGCAGCAGCGTCGGCACCGCATAAGCGGGCAGGTTCTTCGCCGCGTGATCGAGCAACCCGCGCAGATCGGACGCACCCGGCTGAAGGACGATCGCCACGGCGACCTCCTCATCGACGTCCTCACTGGCGACGCCGAACACCGCGGACTCCGCGACATCGGGGTGCGCGTCGAGCACGCTCTCGACTTCCCAGGCGGAGATATTCTCGCCGCGCCGGCGGATCGCGTCCTTCTCGCGGGCCTCGAAGAACAGGTCACCCCGCTCGGACAGCCGCCCGCGATCGCCGGAGTGGAACCACAGGTTGCGGAAGGCACGGACGGTGGCCGCGTCCTTGTTGTAATAGCCCGTCATCATCGCGTCGGGAACGCGGGGACGCAGCACGATCTCGCCGACCTCGCCCGCGGACAACAGGTTGTCGTCGGCATCGGCGACCGCGAGCTCGAACAGATCGGTGCCCCGCCCCGCTGATCCGATCTCGGACGAGCGCGCGCCCTTGCGCACATTGAGCGCGGCCATCGGCGCTTCGCTGAGGCCATAGGTTTCGACCAGCCGGACACCGAGCCGCTGCTCGAACGCTTCCCATATGGCGGGCGGTGCGCCCGCGCCGAACGCGGTGCGCAGGCTGTGCGTGCCGGCGACGCGGTCCTCACCTGTGACGTTGAGGATCAGGCGAAGCACCGACCCCAGATAGTTGAACGCGGTGATGCCGTCGGCATCCACCGTCTTCCAGAAATTGCTGGTGCTGAGCTTGCGCTCGAGCCGGATGCTCGCCCCGGCCTGGATCGCCGGGATCACCCCGGTGTAACGCGCATTCTGGTGATAGAGCGGGAAGAAGTTGAGCAGCCGGTCGTCGGGGCGATACTCCATCATCTCCGCGTTGTAGCGCGAGAGGGTGAGGCACGAGCGCTGGGTGTGGGTGACGCCCTTGGACGGGCCGGTAGTGCCCGAAGTGTAGAGGATCACCCGCTCCGGCGCGCCGTCGACGGGGTCGAACGCGTCGCTTGCGTCATAGCAATCGCCGAAGCGTTCGACGCGGATACCGCTTAGATCGGGCAGCGCGTCGCCGCCGCCGACCAGTACCAGCTTGAGCCCGGGCAAAGATCCCGCGACCTCCGCGAGCTGTGCGGCATAGGCCGCGTCACAGATCACCGCGGTGACGTCCGCATCCTGCAGCAAATAGTGCAGCAACTGCCCGCGATATTGCGGGTTGATCGGCACTTCGGTGCAGCCGAGCAGGCTCGACGCGAGCCAGGCGAACACGCAGTCGAGCGAATTGTCCATGAGCAGCGCGACATGGTCGTTCGCGCCGATCCCGGCTTTCCTCAAGCCCGCCGCGACCCGCTCCGACCGGTCGAGCAAAGTGGCGTAGGTCACCGTCTCCGCGTCGAACAGCAGCGCGGTGCGGGCGCCATGCTCGGCGGCCCGGTCGCGCAACAGCTGGTGGAAGGTCGTCACGCGTCCGCGCCCTATTTGTCGCGGAACGCCTGAAGGCGCTTCAGCACCTCGGGCTGCAACATCATCAGATAGGCGTCGGTCATCGCCGAGAGCTGGCGCTTCTCGTTGAAGATGTGCTTGAGCATCTGCAGCGCGACCGGCGATCCGGTCTTCACGCCGGCGATCAGCTTGTCGAGCGCGGCGGGCAGTTCCTCGGGCGTCACGACCTTCGTCAGCAGCCCGGCGGCCTGAGCCTCGGCAGCGGGGAACAGGGCGCCGGTGTACATCCAGTAGCGGAGCGTCGCGTGCGGCACGATGTCGCGCAGGAAGCGCGGGAGATGCCCGTCGACGATGCCGACCTTCGCCTCGGGGATCGCGAAGCGCGAGCGGTCGGTGGCGATCAGCAGGTCGCACATCAGCGCGAGCGACAGGCCGCCGCCGATGCACAGGCCGTCGATCACCGCGATCGTCGGCTTCTTCATCGTGCGCACCGCCTCGAACGGCAGATACTCCTCATAGTCGAGGATCGCGGGCGGATCGTTTTCGAGGACGTCGAGGATTTCCTTGAGGTCGCCGCCCGACGCGAAGGCGCCATTCGAGCCCTGGATCACCATCAGGTCGGCATCGGGATTGGCGTCGGTCGCGGCCGCCGCATCGCGAATCGCGGCGTACATCGACTTGCACAGCGCGTTCTTCGCCTCGGGCCGGTTGATCGTCACATAGGCAACGCGGTCGCGCAGCTCGACCGTAACACGCGGATCACCGCTTCCCATCAGTCCCTCTCCAACAGCCGCGCCAACTCATATGACGCCAAATATGTCCAGACAGATACATCGCCAATCTGTCCGGTCAAGGCGATTTCGGCGTTCACGAGCGCGATTTATGTACGGACATATGATCCGAACAAGGGAAAGGGCCGGTTTCGCGCCCCCGCCCGTTGCTGACAGGGCGGCGCAAGCCTTGTTGAAACCGCCACAATCTATAAGGATAGTGCGAACGAACCGGCGCCCGCCGCGCGGCCTTGAGCCGCGGCGGGCACCGGCCAAGGGCGTGAGGATCTGGCGATGGGGCAGCAGTCGAGCGTGGCGAAGGCGGGCGAAGAAGGCACTGAAACGACCGGACAAGCTTCCGGACCGCTCTACCTGCAAGTTGCACGGACGCTGCGCGAGGAGATCGTCAACGGCATCTACCCGATCGGCAGCCAACTCCCGACCGAGGAAGAACTGCGCGCGCGCTTCTCGGTGAGCCGTTTCACGGTGCGCGAGGCGCTGCGCCGGCTGCGCGAGGACGGTCTGGTCGCATCCCGTCAGGGGGCAGGAACCGTCGTCGTCCCCGGCCCGTCGGAGACCGAAGTCTTCCACGCCACCTCGATCAACGACCTGCTCGCCTGGGCGAACGACACGCGGTTCGAGATCGAGTCGATCAAGATGATCACGGTCGACAACAAGCTCGCCGCGCGCATCGGCATCCCGGCGGGTGAGGAATGGCTGATGGTCCGCGGGCTTCGCCTGCGCGATGATAACGATGTTCCGATGTGCTGGATCGAATATTACATCAACCGCAACTTCGCGAGCGTCGGACGCCTCCTGCCGCGCAACAAGGGGCCGATCTTCCCGCTGATCGAGGATCTGTTCGGCGTGACGATCTCGGAAGTGGAGCATGTCGTCTCGGCGACGCTGGTCTCCCCGGCCCTCGCCGCCAAGCTCGACGTCGAGAAGAAGTCGGCGGCGCTGGAGATCCTGCGCAGCTATCGCATGACCGATGGCGGGATCGCGCAGGTGACGCTGAACATCCACCCCGCGTCGCGCTACAAACATTCGATGAAGATGCAGCGGGTGAAGGCGTAGCCCCCACCCGCCCGATCGCTCAGCCTTTGCTCGGCAATTCAACGATCGCCGTGCCGATTGCCGACAGCTCGCCGCGATGCGTCTCGGCGCGTTGCTGGATCTCGACGAGATGGCGCCCCTCCTCGTCCACGAATTTCCGCACCACCTGACCGTCGATGAAGATCACGTCGCCATCGGGATTGTGGCGACGGATCTGGCAATCCGACTGACGCAGGAAGCCATCGTCGCCCATCCAGTTAGTGAGGTGATGCGTCAGCCATGACGTGCGCTCAGGGCCGTAGTCATAGGCACCCGGCGCACCGACCTCCAGCGCGAATGCCTCGTCCCAGTGCACGCGCTCGGGGCAATCGGGCACGTTGAAACGGTTTTTGATGCCCAAGCCCGGATGCTTCTGCTGCATCTGCCACGCGATCTTGTTCGCGCGGATGTAGAGCCCGCCCCAGCCCTGCGCGTAGCAGATGAAGCCGGTGACGGTCATCGGACCCTTCATCATGCGCGGCAGCTTGTCGCCCTCGCTGACATCCTCCCAATAGCGCGGGGTCGCGCCGCGGATTTCCTCATTCGCATAGAGCTTGCCCCATTCGGCGAGTTGCTCGTCCGAAAGCTGCTCCACCCGGCCGCGCGCCTCGGTGTATTTCGTCCCCTTCTCACGCGCTTCGTCGCGATCGGTGCGGAACACCCAGCTGTCGCCCTCCGCAACCTTTTCGCCATGCTGGTTGAAGAAATCGACGTGATAGATCTGCTGGAACGAGCGCCCCGCGAAGCGGGTCTGATGCTCGATCAGATCCTTCAGATAGGCTTCAGTCGTGATCGTGTCGTTGCGCAGCACCGGCTTGTACCATTTCCAGTTCGCGCCCGCCCACATCGCGTGCACGCCGGGCAGACCGCCGCAATAGCCCGAGATGATACGGCTGGTGGTGAACAGGAAGCTCGGCAGCGCGACCACGGTGCCGTATTTGGTGCCGGCGGCGTATTCGGGATCGCACCACAGCGGATTATCGTCGCCGATACCGTGGGCGTAGTGGCGGATCGCGTCGCGGCTCGCCTCATAGTTCCATGGCTCGACCGTATCTACGATCTTCACGCCGATGCGCTTGCGCAGGTCGGCCAGCCCTTCCTCGGTGATCTTGGGGAACCGCGCTTCGGTCTTTTCGAGTGTCGTTGCCATTCGTCTCTCTCCTGAATTCAAGCGATTTCGGCGGCGCGTGCGGCCTCACGGTCGCGCAGCACCTTGCGGTTGACCTTTCCGGCCGGGGTCTTGGGCAGCTCACCGACGAACTCGACGATCCGCGGGAATTCGTGCTGGGCGAGCCGGTTGCGGGTGAAGTCCTGAAGCTCGCGGGTAAAGGCGTCGTCGCCCGTGCGATCGGCGATGACGAAGGCCTTCACCACCTGTCCGCGCTGGGGGTCCGGAACGCCGATCACCGCGCACTCGCGGACATCGGGGTGGTTGAGCATCGTGTTCTCGATCTCGACCGCGCTCATCGTCCAGCCGGCGGAGATGATCACATCATCGGCGCGGCCGCAGTGGTAGAAATAGCCGTCGGCGTCGGTCTTCGCGCGATCCTTGGTCGAGAGCCATGCCCCGCCCCGCCAGAGCATCAGCTCGCCAATCTCGCCGGACGGACAGACGCTTCCGTCGCTACGCTGCACCTCGAGCCGCTGACCGGGGATCGGCTTGCCGAGCGAACCGGGCTTGACGGTGAAGTCCCCCGCGCCGGGATAGTTGACCAGCACGACGCCAATCTCCGTCGTCCCGTACATCGAACAGGCGGGGACGCCGAAATGGGCGTCGATGAAGTCGAGCGTCGCCGGATCGATCGGCTCTCCGGTGTAGGACAGCTTGGCGAAGTGGAAGCGGTGATCGCCCGCCCCGCCGCTATTCTTCATCATGCGATAGTGCGTCGCCGCCGCCGACATGTTGGTGATGCCGTGCGCGTCGAGCGCCTGCATCAGCCGCACCGGATCGAAGCGCCCGGCGAAGGTGCCGGTGGTCACGCCCAGCGCCAGCGGTGCCAGCGTGCCGTGCCACAACCCATGCCCCCATGCCGGAGAAGACGGACAGAAGAACTCATCCCCCGGCCGGATGCCGGTGCCATAGAGCGCGGCGAACATCAGGGTGACGATCGCCTTGTGCGTATGCTTCACCGCCTCCGGCAGTTCGCGCGTGGTGCCCGAAGTATATTGGAACACCGCAAGGTCGTTCGCCCCCGTGCGCGGCGCATAGCTGGCGGGGTAGGCCGAAATCTCGGCGAGCAGGCGATTGTCGGCGACGATCACCTCCAGCCCCTCGATCGCCTGCGCGAGCGGCGCCTTTTCGGCATTGGTGATCAGCAGACGCGGCTTGCAGTCGTCGACACGCAGCCGCAGCGCGTCCGGCCCGAACAGGGTGAACAGCGGCACGGAGATCGCGCCGGTCAGCATCGCCCCGAACAGGCAGACATAGAAGGGCAGCGATGGCTCGAGCATGAAGGCGATGCGCTCGCCCCGCTCGACGCCCTTCGCATCGAGCCAGTTGGCGAAGCGCGCTGCGCCCGCGGCGATCGTGTCGAAGCTCAGCACCTCATCGCGGCCATCCGCGTGCGCGATCCGAACCGCGGCGCGACCGGACCCGTCGGCATGCCGGACGATACATTCATGCGCGATGTTCAGCGCATCGCGATCACCATCGAACAACCCCCAGAGCGCATCCATCCCGGCATATGCCTGCGCATCCGCGAAACTGGTGAAGTCCGTAAGCCTGACCATCGACACACCGCCCCTGCCACGCGCGGCACGATCGCCGCGCTAGATATGACCGGACAAATAGTGCATTGCATTCCGCGTTGTAAATATCGAATAGTGTTCGATATATCGAACGCTATTGAGATAATCTTATTATAAATCAGTATCTTGTCGAAGATTTGGCAGGGAGCAACCATAGCTATGTCAGCACCGATTCGTCCGGATAGATCATCCAAGGCCCCCGCAATCGCGCGAGCCGCCGCGATCCTGCGCCTGCTGGGTCGGAGCGATACCCCGCTGGGCGTCCACCCGATCGCGCGCGAGCTGGGGCTGGTGCCGAGCACCTGCCTCTATGCGCTGCGCGCACTGGTGACGGAGGAGCTGGTCGCGTTCGATCCGGGGACCAAGCGCTACGCGCTCGACGCCGGCATCCTCACCCTTGCCCGCGACTGGCTGCAGCGCGACGAATTCAGCAATCTCGCGCAGCCCGCGCTCGACCGGATCAGCCAGCACCATCAGGTGACGGTGCTCGGCGTGCGGATCGCCGGCCTCGACCCGATCGTAGTGGTTGCGCTCGCGCAGGCCAGCCGCGCGCTTCAACTGAGCACACAGGTCGGAAGCCGCTTCCCGGCGCTGATCAGCGCCACCGGGCGCTGCGTCGCGGCATTCGGCGGACATTCCGACGCCGAGCTCGAAACGCGCTTTCAGCGTTTGCGCTGGGACGCCCCGCCCTCACTCGACACCTGGCGCCGCGAAGTCGTCGAAACGCGCAACCGCGGTTGGGCGGTGGACGAGGGCAACTATATCGCGGGCGTCACAGTGGTGGCGGCACCGGTAAAACGGGAAGACGGCCGGCCGAGCCACGCACTGGTCGCGATCGGGGTCGGCGCCGCGATTCGCGAAGGACTGACCACGCTCCGGCAGGATTTGGTCGCGGCGACACGAGTCCTGTCCCGCCGGCTCGACCGCGAATCCCGATTCGTGATCCCAACATGAAACCGGTCATAAAATCTAATTATGTGGCACTTCAGTACGGACAAGATCGGAGTCACAGAGGGGTTTACTCTCCAAATATGCCTGATATAGTCTGGACAAAATAGATCATCCGCGCCTACGAAGTGCATGATTGGTCCGGGCAACATCATCGATGCGGCAACGGCTCAAGGGCTTCAGAAGCAAAAAAATGCCCAATACAAGGGCTTGGGAGGGGAGAGGAAGGAATGCGTTCCAAGACCGTTCTGCTGTCGTCGATCGCCGCGATCGGCATGATGTCCTACGCGGCGCCCGCCGTCGCCGAGGAGGCGCCCGCTGCGCCGCCAGCCGCTGGACAGGAAGCCGAAACGGCCGACGCCCAGCGAGACGAGGTGATCATCACGGCGCGCAAGCGTCAGGAATCGATCCTCAACGTCCCCGTGGTCGCGACGGTGCTGTCGGAATCGCTGATCGAAGAGACCGCGATCGACGATCTTTCGTCGATGAAAGCCTATGTCCCCAGCATGCTGGTGGGCCAGCACACCAACTCCGTCGGCCTTCAGGTCACGCTGCGCGGAGTGGGCACCACCGCGCAGAACGCGACGATGGACCAGTCAATCTCGCTCAACATCGACGGCCTCGGCCTGAGTCAGGGCGTCGCCTATAACGCCGGCATGTTCGACCTCGCCCAGATCGAGGTGCTGAAGGGACCGCAATCGCTCTTCTACGGCAAGAACAGTCCCGGCGGCGTGATCTCGTTGCGTACCGCCGATCCGGGCAACGAGTTCGAGCTGATCGCGCGTTCGGGCTATGAGTTCGAGGCGGATGAGGTGATCGGCGAGCTGATCGTCTCCGGACCCGTATCCGACACGCTGGGCCTGCGCTTCGCGGGCAAATATTCAAGCTCGCAGGGCTATTTCAAGAACAAGGGCGTCGCCCTTCCCAACTGGGGCAGCACCACGCCGAGCTATGACGACCAGAAGATCGAGGGCTGGATCCTGCGCGGCACCGCGGTGTGGAAGCCGAGCGCGACCTACAATGCGCGGCTCAAGGTCAACTACACCAAGGATCGCATCGACGGCGCGATCTCGATGACGCAGCTCGTCTATTGCCCCGACGGCCTCGGACCGGTCGCGCCGGGCAACATCCCGTTCCTCACCGGCGAGGATTGCAAGCAGGACCGTTACTTCCGCTTCCCCTGGGCCGACCCCGCTTTCTTCCCGGGCAATCCGCGCAATGGCGGCATCTTCTTCAGCGACTCGCGCCAGATTTTCGGCACGCTTGAGCAGAATTTGGACGTCGTTCCGGGCCTCTCGGTCGCGTCGGTCACCGGCTATTACAAGAACGACTATGACTCGCTGATGCACGGCGCGACCACCGCCGCGATCACGCCGTTCGTGCAGGATTACACCTGGTCCAACCGCCAGTTCACGCAGGAACTGCGCATCACGTCGGACTTCAAGGACAGCCCCGTCAACTTCATGATGGGCGCCTTCTACCAGGACGCGCACCAGCAGAATCTGGTGAAAATCATGGGCAACAGTCGCGTCGGCCTGCCTGCGGTGATCCAGAATGTCGATCACGATGTCTGGATCGAATCCTTCTCGGTCTTCGGCCAGTTGCTGTGGGACGTCAGCGACAAGCTCGAATTCGCGGCCGGCGCGCGCTGGACCGACGAGACGCGTCGCCACCTCGAAGTGAACCTCAACCCCGCCAACGGCCCGGTCGGCCCCCTCACCCGCCCGGATCCCAAGATCCGCGCCGCGAACATCTCGCCCGAGGTCTCGCTGACCTATAAGCCGACCGAAGACCTGACGCTGTTCGCCAACTACAAGCAGGGTTTCAAATCGGGGTCGTTCAACTCGATCAACTTCGTGCCGGCCAACACGCTCGCCTCGTTCGGCGACGAGCAGGTCGAAGGCTTCGAAGTCGGCATCAAGTCGCGGCTGTTCGACCGGCAGCTCCAGTTCAACCTCGCCGCCTACACATATGACTATTCGGACCTGCAGGTCGGCGCCCTGGAGCTGAGCGCAATTCCCGGCGGCACCGGCTTCACCTTCGCCCAGCGCACGCTCAACGCGGCGTCGGCCGACGTGAAGGGCGTGGAGGCTGATTTGAGCTTCCTGCCGCGGGGTGCGCCGGGCCTGTCGCTGCGTGCGGCGATCGCATATAATGACGCGCGCTATAGCAGCTTCCCGAACGCGCCGTGCGGCAATGGCCAGACGATCGCCGAAGGCTGTAACCAGCTCTTCAACGCCGCGCTGGGCCGCTACAACGCGCAGGATCTGACGGGCCGCCAGCTGGTGCGTGCGCCTGAATGGACCGGCACCGCAGGCTTCAACTATGAAACAGCGGTGGGTGGCGGAATGAAGGTGCGCTTCGGCGGGGACGTCAACTACACCTCGTCCTACTCGACGACGCTGGTCGACCTCCCCAACTTCCGTCAGGACGCGTTCACCAAGTTCAACGCGAGCCTTGCGATCGGGGCCGAAGACGACTCGTGGGAAGTCTCGCTGGTGGGCAACAATATCGGTGACAAGATCACTCGCGCGATCTGCTTCAACACCAATGCCCAGAACGGTACCATCCTGGGTGGTCTGGTGTCGGGCACCACGACCAAGGGACCGGCGGGCAGCGACGAAGCAGCGTGCTCGCTCGATCGCGGCCGGGAAGTGTGGCTACGACTGAAGCTCAAGCCGGGCGCGATCTTCGGCGGTCGCTGAGGCCCGGGAGGGACACCCCCGGAGCGTTGCCGCAAGGCACGCTCCGGCGACGGCGG
>DATIGZ010000508.1:0-6559 GCA_035481255.1 Sphingomonas sp.
CTTCGCCAATCGCTCCAGCCCCGGCGGATCGGCGGCGACGCTCAATCTGGTCGAAGGAGTGATGGCTGAAGCGCGCGGCTTCGAGGGTGCGGTCCACCGGATGATGCGCAACGAAGCGACGCTGCTGATCCAGCTCGGCGCCGCGATCGAGCGCGCCGACAACACCGCGCGGCTGCTTGACGTAAAATATCACCTGCTGCTGCCCGAGGGCGAACAGGTGGGCGGTGTGGTCGATCGCGATCAGTGGACGACGATCCTGCAGACCGTGTCCGCGGTCACGGCCTATCGCTGGCTCTATACCGAGGGGCTGGAGCCGGTGAACGTCATCGACCTGCTGGTCTGCCATGCCGAGCTGCCGCGCAGTCTGGCGGCGTGCGTCGAGGAGGTGGTCGAGCTTCTCAATGCGCTTGCCAAGCGTACGGGCTTGCAGGGCGAGGCCGACCGCATGGCGCGGGGACGGATCGCGCGGATGCAGAAGACCCGCAGCCATGAGGTGATCGTGAGCGGGCTGCACGAATATCTGGAGGCGTTCATCCGCGAGAATGCGTTGCTCGACGCCTCGATCGCTCGTCAATTCCGGTTTATCTAGGCCCGGCTATGCGCCTCGCGATCGAGCATCATACGCAATACCGGTTCAGCGAGCCGCAGTCGCGTCTCGTCCAGATGCTGCGGCTGACCCCAAGCGATACGATCGACCAGACGGTGCTGACGTGGCGGGTCGATGTCGATTGCGACGTGCGGCTGCGCGACACCATCGACGGGTTCGGCAACAAGGTGACGATGCTTTACGCCGAGGGGCCGCTGGAGAGCATCGATATCACCGTGGCGGGGCAGGTGCTGACGACCGAGTCCAACGGCGTGGTGCGCGGCAGCTACGAACCGCTGCCCGAGGGGCTGTTTTTGCGTGAGACCCCAAGAACCGCGACCAGTGATGCGCTGAGCGCGTTCGCGGAAGAGGTGCGGGGGGCGTGCAGCGGGCCGCTCGATTGCCTGCACCGCTGGAACATCGCGCTGGCTCAGCGTTTTCCCGGTGTGCCCGATTTGCCCGACGCCGGGCTGTCGGCGGCGCAGGCGTTCGCCAAGCCGCGGCCGAGCTCACGCGATCTTGCGCATATCTTCATCGCCGGCGCGCGTGCGATCGATGTGCCGGCACGCTATGTGTCGGGGTACCGGCAGGGCGCGGACGACGCCTGCGCCCCGCACGGCTGGGCCGAAGCGTGGGTGCCCGATCTGGGATGGGTCGGCTTCGACCCTTCGGCCGGGATCGGCCCGGACGAACGCTATGTGCGGGTCGCGGTGGGGTTGGACGCGCCGGGTGCCGCGTCGATCGCCGGCTCAAGGCTGGGACAGGGCGGCGAGGAGATGGCGGTCGACCTGCATGTCGGCCGCCTCGGCAACGACGCCTGAGCTTCAGGCCAGCTCGCGGACCTGCGCCGGGGCGGGCGGTGCGAGTTCGTCCTCGCTGAACGCGCGCCAGCCATTGGGGCCGAGCACTTCCATCGGCTGGTAGCGGGTCTTGTAGGCCATGCGCGCGCTGCCCTTCACCCAATAGCCGAGATAGACATAAGGCAGCCCCGCGGTGCGCGCGCGGATGATGTGATCCATGATGATCAGGTTGCCGAGACCGGGCCGGTCGGCATTGTCGGCGTCGAAGAAGCTGTAGATCATCGACAGCCCGTCGGCCTGATGGTCGGTAATGCAGGCGCCGACCAGCGCGCCGCCGCGTGACGCGGGCTCGCGATACTCGATGACATAGGTCCCGACCGGCGACTGCTCGACCATGTCGGAATAGTCGCTCTCGTCCATCGCGGTCATGCCGCCGCCGGGATGCCGGCTCGACAGATAGCGGCGGAGCAGGTCGAACTGCTCCTCGGTCGCCCAGGGGCGGCAGGCTGTGACTTCGAGATCGGAATGGCGGCGCACCAGCTTGCGCTGGGTGGCGTTGGGCCGGAATTCGTTGGTGACGACACGGACCGAGAGGCAGGCGTTGCAGCCGACGCAGCTCGGGCGATACGCGACCGACTGGCTGCGGCGGAAACCGATCCGGCCGAGCGCGTCGTTGAGCTCGCCCGCGTGCGGGCCTGAAAGCTCAGTGAAGATCTTCCGTTCCTGCCTGCCCGGCAGATACGGGCATGGCGAAGGACTGGTCACGAAGAACCGTGGAAAGCGGGTAAGTGCCGTCACCCTTCTGCGCCCCTTGCCGATCGCCGAAAAACTCTTGCGATACGCCTCTTATGAATCAGGCGAATCGTGATGAAAAGGCGATTCACCACGAAAGAGAGTTAACGGAAGTAAGGAGTTGTGGACGGCGCGGGAAGTGGTCCCGGGCGCACCTGTGCCTTCTCCTATCGAGCTGATGAGTCACCGCAAAGAGTCCCGCGACTCGGTTCGTCGCGCGTGCGATTCAGTTCGTCCACATCCTGTGGAAAACGTGGATAGTAACCAATCCGATTCAGGCTAGTTCGATCAGCCGAACTTCGTAGCCCTCATCCTGAAGCGCGGCGTTCAGTCGTTCGAGATGCGCGCGGTCGCGCGTCTCGCACTCGACGTCGAGGCTCAGGCCCTTGGCGGGGAGATTGGTGAAGATGCGCTGGTGCGACAGCTCGAGGATGTTGACCGCCTGCTCCTGGAAGATGCGCGCGACCTGATAGAGCGCGCCGGGGCGGTCCTGGAGACGGATGCGCAGCCGCGCGAGGCGGCCCGATCGGGCGAGGTCGCGCAGCAGCACGTTCGCCAGCAGCCGGGTGTCGATATTGCCACCGGTCAGGATGATCCCGACGGTCTTGCCGCGGAACCGCTCGGGCGTGGTCATCAGCGCGGCGAGGCCGGCGGCGCCGGCGCCCTCGACCACGGTCTTCTCGATCTGGAGGATCAGGCTGACGGCTTCCTCGAGGCTGCGCTCGCTGACCAGCAGGATCTCATCGACCAATGCCTCGACGATCTGCGCGGTGAGTCCACCGGGTTCCTTGACCGCGATCCCCTCGGCAAGCGTGTCGCCGCCGATCGGCTCGTGCGCGCCGGTCACGCGGTTGTACATCGACGGGAACAGCTCGGCCTGCACGCCGACCACCTCGATGGGCTTGTCCGCGGCCTTGGCGACGGTCAATGCACCCGAGATCAGCCCGCCGCCGCCGATCGGCACGATCAGCGTGTCGATCGCTGGCGCGTCGGCCAGCATTTCGAGGAAAACGGTGCCTTGTCCGGCGATGATGCGCGGATCGTCGAACGGGTGGACGAAGGTGTAGCCATTGCTCGCCTCAAGCTGGCGGGCATGGGCATAGGCCTCGTCAAAGGTCTCGCCCTCGAGGATGATCGTGGCGCCGTGGCTCTCGGTCTGCGTCACCTTCACCGTCGGGGTCGATTTGGGCATCACGATCGTCACGGGAATGCCGAGGCGGTTGCCATGATAGGCGAGGCCCTGCGCATGGTTGCCCGCCGAGGCTGCGATCACGCCCTTCGAGCGCGCCGCATCATCGAGCTGGAGCAGCGTGTTGAGCGCGCCGCGTTCCTTGTAAGCCGCTGTGAACTGGAGATTTTCAAACTTGAGCCAGACGGTCGCGCCGGTCAGGTCGGACAGCGTCTTACTGTGCAACGTCGGCGTGTGCACCACCGCGCCCATAATCCGCGTCGCCGCCGCCTGAACGTCGGCGAGGGTGACGGGGAGGGATTGCGGTGCGGATGCTGCCTGAGTTGCCATGGGCGGGCCGTAGACCATCTGGCGCGGCGGGGGAACACCGCCTATTCGAATGCGCAACCAAGCGCGGCTATTCAGCCCGTTAGCCCGGAGAACCCTGTGCGCCTTCCCGTTTCGCTTGCCCTGACCGCATCGCTGCTGCTCGCCTCGCCCGCTTTTGCCGACGCGCTGGTCGAGAATGTCGATGGCATGACGCTGGACGAGAAGGGTGAACTGGTGCGCTTCACCGGCATCGTCATCGGAACCGACGGCAAGGTCGTGAAGCTGCTCAAGCGCGGCGACAAGCGCCCCGAGCGACCGGACTGGAAGGAAGATCTGAAGGGCCGCACGGTGATCCCCGGCATGATCGACGGCCATGGCCATGTCATGGGACTGGGCTTTCGTGCGCTGGCGCTCGATTTGTCGGCGACCACCTCGCTTGCGCAGGCGCAGGAGGCGATCCGCGGTTATGCGCTGGAGAATGCCGCGCGGCCGTGGCTGACCGGCGGGGGCTGGAATCAGGAGGCATGGGCGCTGGGCCGCTTTCCCACCGCTGCCGAACTGGATGCGGCGACGGGCGACAAGCCGGCGTGGTTCGTGCGCGCTGACGGGCATGCCGGCTGGGCGAACAGCGCGGCGATGAAGGCCGCGGGGATCACCGCGGCGACCAAATCGCCGACGGGCGGCCGGATCGAGCTGATCGCGGGCAAGCCGGGCGGCGTGTTCGTCGACGCGGCGATGGAACTGATCGAGAAGGCGCTGCCCAAGCCCACTCCGCGCGACCGCAACGCCGCCTTCCTGAAGGCGCAGGACCAGCTGCTGGCGCTTGGCGTCACCGCCAGCGCGGACATGGGCACCAGCCTCGACGACTGGATGACGTTCCGCCGGATGGGCGATCTGGGCGCGCTTCGCATGCGGATCATGAGCTATGCCGCGGGGGTCGATACCGCGTTGCAGGCGGCGGGGACCGGGCCGACGCCGTGGCTGTACGGCGACAAGCTGCGCATGGGCGGGATCAAGCTGATGGTCGACGGCGCGCTCGGTTCGCGCGGGGCGTGGCTGAAAGCGCCTTATGCGGATGCGCCGGGCGTCACCGGGCTGCCGTTTCTGACCGACGCGCAACTGCTCAATTCGATCAGCCGCGGGGCGATGGACCATTTCCAGATCGCGATCCACGCGATCGGGGATCGCGGGAACAAGCAGGTTCTGGACGCGATCGACGAGGTTTCGGACGCGTTCAACGGCGACCGGCGCTGGCGGATCGAGCATGCTCAGATCGTCGACCCGGCCGATCTGCCGCGGCTGGGCAAGCATGGCATCATCGCTTCGATGCAGCCGGTGCACCAGACCAGCGACCGGACAATGGCCGAGGCGCGGCTGGGACCGGCGCGGCTGGCCGGCGCCTATGCCTGGAAATCGATGCTCAACAACGGCGTGCGGCTGGCGTTCGGATCGGACTATCCGGTCGAAAGCCCCAATCCGTTCGAGGGTTGGGCGGCGGGCTTCACCCGGCAGGACGCGCAGGGTCAGCCGTTCGGCGGCTGGCGGCCCGAAGAGGTGGTGACCCGCGAGCAGGCGTGGAAGGGCTTCACCGTCGACGCGGCCTATGCCGGGTTCGGCGAGAAGCTGTTCGGCCATCTGGCGCCGGGGATGCTGGCGGACTTCATCGTGGTGGATCGCGATCCGCTGCTCGCTTCGCCCACCGAACTGCGCGGCACGGTGGTGCTGGAGACCTGGGTCGGCGGGCAGCGTGTATATCGGCGGAGCGAAGCGGCGAAGGCCGGGGAAGGGCGCTGAGGCGGATGATGCCGCGCGGCTGACGAAGCTGACGCGAAAGCGGGGGTTTTCGGGCGAGGCGCCCGCGAAGCCGCCGGTTTGCGGCGGGGATGCGCCCGGTTGGCGCCGGGTTTGCGCCATCGACGCGACAGGTGCGCGGCACGAGCGCGGCGCGGGGGCGACGGGTTCGCGCCGCATGCGCGACACCCGCGCGACACCGATGCGGCCGCGGCGCGGTTGCGGGTATGACGGGCGACAGGATTTCCGCTGATCCATCGATCAGGATAGATCAGATGAAATCCAACATTGGAAGGGATTGCCGCGAGCGGTGGGGCGCGTCCGCTGGCTGCCCACTTGCGGACGATGCACATAACCGTAACGTCATCAGAATGAGTCAGCTTGTCCTAAAATATCAGTATGATGCCAGCTTTCTTGCCTCCAGGCAGAAGGGGGATGACTTTGGACGGTTGTCACTTTCGGTGAGCACCAGCCGATTTGCCGGTAACGGTGCTTTCTGGGTTCAATGGCAAGATGTGAAGGAATTCGGCGAGGCGCTTGCCACCTTTCCCATCACGTCTCCCGTCGTAGTTCAGTGGGGCTACGATATGCAGGAAGGCAACGACCTGATCTTGAAGGTCGAAATTGCTCCTGCCGACAAGCGAGGGACGTTGATCGTTCGGTTTGAAATCGCTGACGAGTTCGAGACGGACGAGCGAGTCCGGGGATCGTTTATGACTCACTACCCTGAACTGGATGCCTTCCGGGTAGCTATCGGCAAGATGATGAAATGCGAGGCTCAAGAAGCGGTGCTAGCGGGCAGCTAAGCGTCCGCTATCCACCATAAATGCCGCACCGACGGAGCCGCACCGTGGGTCAGGACCGGCACGGTGAGGGCGGGGATTCGGCGATCATCTCATCCAGCCGGCGGACGGTGTTCCAGTTTCGAGCGGTGCCAACGCCGAGACGCTTGATCGTCAGCTGTGCCGCCAGCCGCGAGCGGGCCGGATCCTGCGCGAAATGAATCCAGAGATGGCCGTTTGCCAGCTTCAGGCGCTCGCCCTGCGTGGCGTAGGGCGTCAGTACGGCGAGGGCGGTTTCATCCAGCGGCTT
>DATIGZ010000509.1:0-5083 GCA_035481255.1 Sphingomonas sp.
GGCCATGGTTGCTTCGGCCTCGACCTTGTGGACCCGCTCCTTTTCCAGCCGGTTGCGGTAGCTGTCGAGGTAGAAGAAACCGCCCGCCAGCATCGCCAGCGCGAAGATGTTGACCGCCAGAATGCGCGGCGTGAGGCTGACCCGGCCCGACCAGCGCAGCGAAAGGTCGCGGTCCTCGCGCTCTTCGCGCTTACTCGTCGGAGAATCTGTAGCCGGCGCCATAGAGCGTCTCGATGGCGTCGAATTCGGGGTCTACCTGACGGAATTTACGGCGGACGCGCTTGATGTGGCTGTCGATGGTGCGGTCATCGACATAGATGTCGTCCTGATACGCGGCGTCCATCAGCTGGTTGCGCGTCTTGACGATGCCCGGACGCTGGGCGAGCGTTTCCAGGATCAGGAATTCGGTGACGGTCAGCGTCACATTGCCGCCGTCCCACGTCACCTTGTGCCGCGCCGGGTCCATCGTCAGCCGGCCGCGCTCGAGCACCGGTTGCGGCTCCTCCTCGGTCTCCGCGTCTGCGGGGGCCGCCAGCGCTTCGGTCCGGCGCAGGATCGCGCGAATGCGAGCGATCAGCAGCCGCTGGCTGAACGGCTTGGCGATATAATCGTCGGCGCCCATCGCCAGTCCCAGCGCCTCGTCCAGCTCGTCATCCTTGCTGGTCAGGAAGATCACCGGGGTGCTGAGCTTTTCACGCAGGCGACGGAGCAGTTCGAGCCCGTCAAGGCGCGGCATCTTGATGTCGAGCACCGCCAGATCGGGCGGGTTCTCCAGCAGCGCCTTCAGCGCCGTCTCGCCGTCCGAATAGACGCGCGTCACAAAGCCTTCGGCCTGCAGCGCGATCGAGACCGAGGTCAGGATGTTCCGGTCGTCGTCAACCAGCGCGATCGTTGCGGTCATGACGCGTGGCGTAGCTCAATGCGGACGGCCGCTCAACCGCGCGGATCGGACAGAGGCGGAAAACCGGCCGGAACTATGCCAACGTTGTCGGACGACGCATTTGGCGACGTCAACGTTGTCGGGTGATTTGAATTGGTTAGCCCGTTCGATGACACCGGTTACTGGCATTGACCCCCCATGCCACCGCTGCGATGCGCGACTCACGATACTAATAAAAGTAATGCCGCAGAGCCTTTTCAGGCGCGGCAATGAGGAGACCGATGTTGACTGACCGCAAGCCGGGAATCGGCCTCGACGCGCTTGGCGTCGGGGCTGGCGCAACCATTCACTGGAACCTGCTGACCGCGCCGCTGGTCGAGCATGCCGTGCAGCGCGGAGAGGGCCGTCTGGCCAAGGACGGGCCGCTGGTGGTGGCCACCGGCAAGCACACCGGGCGCAGCGCGAAGGACAAGTTCATCGTCCGTGACGGCACCACCGAGGACAGCGTGTGGTGGGGTGACGTCAACCGCGCGATGGCACCCGACCATTTCGCGGCGCTGAAGGCCGACTTCCTTGCGCATCTCGGCACCAAGGACACGCTGTTCGTGCAGGACCTGTACGGCGGATCGCAGCCCGAGCATCGGGTCAATGTCCGCGTGGTCAACGAATTCGCCTGGCACAATCTCTTCATCCGCACGCTGCTGGTCCGGCCCGAAGCGGCGGAACTGCCCGGCTTCCAGCCCGAGTATACGATCATCGACCTGCCGAGCTTCCGCGCCGATCCGGCCAGGCACGGCACGCGCAGCGAGACGGTGATCGCGGTCAATCTGACCGAAAAGCTGATCCTGATCGGCGGCACCGCCTATGCCGGCGAGATGAAGAAGAGCGTGTTCGGCCTGCTCAACTATCTGCTTCCCGTCGAGGGCATCATGCCGATGCACTGTTCGGCCAATATCGGCCCGAACGGCGATACCGCGGTGTTCTTCGGCTTGTCGGGCACCGGCAAGACCACGCTGTCGGCCGACGCCAGCCGCACGCTCATCGGTGATGACGAGCATGGCTGGTCCGACACCGCGGTCTTCAATTTCGAGGGCGGCTGCTACGCCAAGATGATCAACCTCTCGCCCGAAGCCGAGCCGGAGATCTTCGCGACGACGAAGCGGTTCGGAACGGTGCTCGAGAATGTCGTGATGGATGCGGAGACGCGCGAACTCGACTTCGACGACAACAGCCTCGCGGAGAACAGCCGCGGTTCCTACCCGCTCGAGTTCATCCCGAACACGAGCGCGGACAACCTCGGCCCGGTGCCCAAAAACATCATCTTCCTGACCGCGGACGCCTATGGCGTGCTGCCGCCGATCGCGAAGCTGACGCCGGAACAGGCGATGTACCACTTCCTCTCGGGCTATACCGCGCGCGTCGCGGGAACCGAGATCGGCGTGACCGAACCGACTGCGACCTTCTCGACCTGTTTCGGCGCACCGTTCATGCCGCGCCACCCGTCGGTCTACGGCAATCTGCTCAAGGAGCGGATCGCCAGGGGTGGAGTGGATTGCTGGCTGGTCAACACCGGCTGGAGCGGCGGAAAGGCGACGACGCCGGGGATCAAGCGCATGCCGATCAAGGTGACGCGCGCGCTGCTCAACGCCGCGCTCGACGGCAGCCTGAAGGACGCCGAGTTCCGCAAGGATCCCAATTTCGGCTTCATGGTGCCGGTCGCGGCGGGCGGGGTCGATCCCAACATGCTCGACCCGCGCGCGGCATGGGACAACAAGGCCGACTATGACGCGACCGCGGGCAAGCTGGTCGATGAGTTCGTCGCCAACTTTGCCCAATTCGCGGAACATGTGGACGAAGGGGTTCGCCAGGCCGCGCCCCAAAGCCAAAAACGCGCTACCGAAGCCGCCTGAAACGCCCGGTCATCGATCGGGCCTCCCAAGAGAAGCCCGATCGATGACCGACCACCCAATCCGCTTCTTCGCCGACGATACCGCCATCGCCCGTCTGGGCGAGGGGCTGGTCGCGTGTACGCTGGCCAGGGAGGAGTGGACGCATGAGGCACATCTCGCCGCGTGCCTCTATCTGCTCGCGCGACGCCCCGATATCGATGTGGATGGCGAGATCGCCGGTCTCATCTCACGCTTCAACGAGAGCGTCGGCGGGGTGAATGACGATCACAACGGCTATCACGACACGATCACCCGCGCCTACGTCGCGGGCGTGCGCCGGTTTCTGCGCGAGCAGGCGAGCGGAAATCTGACCGCGGACGTCAACGCGCTGCTGGCGAGCGAGGCAGGCAGCCGCGACTGGCCGCTGCGCTTCTTCAGCCGCGAACTGCTCTTCTCGGTCGAGGCGCGGCGCGGGTTCGTCGATCCGGACCGCGCGCTGCTTCCCTGACCGGCGTCAGTCGAGCATCGACGCCGGGACCTTGCCGCCATTCGCGGCGAGTTCCTGCATCACGCGCTTGTGAAGCCAGATATTCATCTCCGCGCTGCCGTCGAGGTCGCCGGTATAGCCCAGCTCCTGCGCCAGTTCCTTGCGCTCGGCCAGGCTCGATTCGAGCCCGACCAGCTTCATCAGGTCTACGATCGAGGTGCGCCAGTTGAGGTCGCGGCCGTCACTGCCGTCCAGCTCGACCAGAATCGCTTCGATATCCACTTCCTGCGGCTGTTCCGGCACCGGCTGGGGCGCGGGCTGCGCGGCGACGGCCTCGGGCTGCGGCGCGGCTTCGGGCGCGGGAGCGGCCTTGGCCTTGCCGAAGATCGCGTTCTTGATCGATGAGAAAATGCCCATGGGTACCTCCTGCGGTGGCCGCGGGGATGGCGCGGCGGATCGTCCCGTCGCCATGCTGGCGGTTTTCGGCGACAGCGCAATGACGCACGACACGGCAAAAAGTGCCGCTTGCGTATCGATTGTCGCGTGCCCGTCTCGCTCCGCACGGCGGGCCATGCTAGGTTTGCCTCTCCCCAAGCGTAGCAAGAGGATCGGCAGATGAGCATTCTCGACGGGATTCTGGGTCAGATCAGCGGAAACTCCACCGTGACCAACCTCGCGGCGAAGGTCGGGCTGTCGCCCGAACACGCCGAATCGGCGATCCAGGCACTGGCCAAATACCATCCGATGCAGGGCGACACAGCCGAGGGCGCGGCCGCCGCGACCGGTCTGCCGGTGGGCAAGTTGCAGGAGATCATCGGCCATATCGGCGGCGAGGGATCGCTGAGCCAGTTCGCCAGCCTGCTCCAGCAGGATGGCGCGGGCGGCATTCTCGGCGCGCTCGACAGGGATGGCGACGGCAACCCGCTCAACGACCTGACCGGCATCGCTTCGGGTTTCTTCGGCAAGAAATAGCGCATTCCGAAAGGGCGTGCCGGCTCGGTGCGCCCTTTTTGCGGGCTAAATACTAAGGGATTGTCCTAACTATTTTCGCACGCTATCTCCGCTGCATCACAGCGTTGACGGAGTAAGCGATGTTCCCGGCGATGGGGCAGGGTAATGCAGGCATGCCGCCACCCGCGGCGATCGACGGCGTGTTCCGCGCGCTCGCCGATCCCAAGCGGCGTGACGTGCTCGAACGGCTCAACGCAGGGCCGGCATCGGTCAGCGACCTCGCCGCCCCCTATCGCATGGCGCTCCCCTCGTTCGTCGAGCATTTGAAGATGCTCGAGGGGGCGGGGCTGGTGCGCTCGCGCAAGGCCGGCCGTGTGCGGACCTATGAACTGGTGCCCGAACAATTGCTGGTCGTCGACGACTGGCTGCGCCGTCAGCGCACGCTGTGGGAGGGCCGGCTCGACCGGCTCGACGCCTATCTGCTCGCAAAACACAAGGAGAGACCCGAATGACTTCACCGCTCGTCACCCCTGATCCCAAGCTCGATCTGGTGCTAGAACGCGAGCTCGACGTGCCCGTCGAGCTGGTGTGGGAGGCATGGACCGACCCCGAAAGCATCAGGCAGTGGTTTGTCCCCAAGCCCTGGGTCATCACCGAATGCGAGGTCGACCTGCGCCCGGGCGGCGTGTTCCGGTCGGTGATGCGTTCGCCCGAGGGGGACGAGTTCCCCAATATCGGTTGCTATCTCGATATCGTTCCGTTGCAGCGGCTGATCTTCACCGACACGCTGCTTCCGGGTTTCCGGCCCTCGCCCAAGCCCTTCTTCACCGCGGGCCTCTATCTTGAGCCGACGGCGACCGGCGGCACGCGTTACAC
>DATIGZ010000510.1:0-6544 GCA_035481255.1 Sphingomonas sp.
CGCCATCACCCTTGCCGGAGGCGAACGCAAACCAGGCGCCGGCGAGCACGGCGAGCGCGATCAGCCCACCGATAATCCACCAGCGCCGACGCGACCGACCTTCACCCTCGCCGGCGATCGCCAGCTGCTCGTCCCTGCCAAACATCCGTGCCTCATAGTTCATGCGCGACCCCTTCACCCCGGCCTTTCGGCCGCTTCGGGCCATCCCGTCGCGCTGTATTATCTGAATAAACCACCGTCCTCAAGAGCCGTTGTCAACCCTCGAGAAATCCATGCCGCGCTACCTGCCCGTTTTCGTCTTGTTCCGCAAGGGGACGGCCCGCGAAGTCATGCTGCGGCGCATGGTCGAATCGGGGTTTGCAGCGCCCGCATCCTCAGGCAAGTTCCCGCCCGGTTTCCCCTGGCGGAAACCGCAGAACAGGAGGAAAGCATGCCCGACGGTATTATCGGTTGGATCCTCATCGGCCTCGTCGCAGGCGCTCTCGGCAAGCTGATCATGCCCGGCAAGGATCCGGGCGGCATCATCGTTACCATCCTGATCGGTATCGCGGGCGCGTTGCTCGCCGCTTTCATCGCTCCGGCCATCGGTATCAACCTGACCGGCAAATTCGCCAGCTATATCGCCGCCACGATCGGCGCGATCGTGCTGCTGGCGCTCTATCGCGTCGTCATCGCCCGCCGGGCGGCCTGACGCGCCGTTCGCTTAATTTATGAAGCCGTTCAGCTTCGGTTGTCCCGCCGGCGGTTAGCGCGGCGGGGCAACAAGCTGGAAAGGCTAGATTGAATGGTTCGAATGCTGACGCTCGCGGCGGCCGCCGCCGCGCTCCCCCTGACCGCCGCCGCGCAAGTGACGGTGCCGGCCGCGCCCGTGTCTGAAGGCACGCTGCTCGACGTGGTCGCGGAGGGTGAAGCGACCCGCGTCCCCGATATCGCGACGATCCGCGCCGGCGTGGTGACGCAGGCGGCGACCGCCGCCGCCGCGCTTTCCGCTAATGCCGAACAGATGAAGAGCGTGCTCGCCGCGCTCAAGGCCGCCGGTGTCGCCGAACGCGACGTGCAGACCGCGACCATCTCGCTCAATCCGCAATATCGCTACGCCGAGAACCAGCCGCCGGTGATCACCGGCTATCAGGCGTCGAACAACGTCTCGGTCAAGTTCCGCGACATCGCGAAAAGCGGCGCGATCCTCGATGCGCTGGTCAAGCAAGGCGCCAACCAGATCGACGGCCCGAATTTGTCGATCGACCGGATCGAGGCCGCTCAGGACGAGGCGCGCACCGACGCGGTCAAGCGCGCCCGCGCACGCGCCGATCTCTATGCCAAGGCGCTGGGGATGCGGGTCGAGCGACTGGTGTCGCTGAGCGAGGGCAATGACGTCGGCATGCCCGGCCCGGTGCCCATGATGATGGCGCGCGCCGAAGCCAAGGATTCGACTCAGGTCGTTCCCGGCGAACAGCGCGTCGGTGTGACGCTCCGCGTCCGCTTCCTGCTCAAGTAACGAAAAAGGGCCGCCCTGCATGGGGCGGCCCTCTACTCTCCGTTCTTTACGGTTCAGCCAGCTGAACCGAAAGCGGTGCCGGCACCGCACGCAACAAATCAGCGCACCGAGCCGCGGCGCACCAGATTGACGACCGCCAGCAGAATGATCGCGCCGAGCAGCGACACGATGAAGCTGTACACCGAGAGCCCCTGATTGATCGATCCGCCGCTGAAGATCAGCCCGCCGATGAACGCGCCAACGATGCCGACGACGATGTTGAGCAGGACTCCCTGCTGCGCATCGGTGCGCATCACCAGGCTGGCGAGCCAGCCGACGACGCCGCCGATCACGAGCCACACGATGATTCCGACGAGGTCCATGATTTTCCTCCATCTTTTATGCCCGCCTCGCTGCGGACCTGCGGAGGGAAAGACTCGTCAGCGCCCGAAATGGTTCCGCCCGCGTTTTGAGGCGCGGGCGGTGGGAGAAACCGAAGTTCAGGAAGAGAAGGTCAGTATTTCTGCTGCCGCTCATACAATGAGCGGTAGTGCTGGATGCGTGTCACGCGCAGGCCGGGCATGCCCGACCGGTCGATCGCGCGCTGCCATCCGGCAAATTCCTCGACGGTGAGGCCGTAACGGTCGCACACTTCATCGACAGTGAGCAGTCCGCCATTGACGGCCGCGACCACCTCCGCCTTGCGGCGGACCACCCAGCGGGTCGTTTCGGGCGGCGGCAGCGTGTCGAGCGTCAACGGCTCGCCAAGCGGTCCAATCACCTTTGCCGGGCGGATCTTCTGGTTTTCAATCATTACCTACCTCGATCAGGGCGGGGGGTCCCCGTCTTTGTTCTGTAACGACCATAGTCGTTCCGGCTTGAGCATCGGCTAAGCGGCACGGTAAACGCCGCCTTCATTGCTGTTGCCAGCCGGTTAGCGCGGCTTCCACGGCGTGGTTGAACGCGCCGTGCACCGGAGCGAGCAGCGCGCCGGCCGGCACGGGCCGGTCGAGCGCCGCCTGAAGCTGCGCGGTTGGACTCGCCGCCTGACGAGCGGCGATGCCAACCATCAGCACCGCGAGTTCGGTGGGGATTGCGGTCATTACCGCGACGTCCCGGTCGAAACGGAAGCTCAGGTCCACAAACGCTACTCACCTTGAGGTCGAATCCACCCATTTTGGATAAGCCCGAAGGTTGAAGGCGGAGTAAACGCCGCCGCTTTTTTGCATCCGCCCCTCCAAATCCCTATGTGGCAGCGCGATGACAGGACCTGATTTTCAGTTGAATGGCCCCTTGGAGAAGCGGCGGATCGTCGTCGCCATGTCGGGCGGCGTCGATTCGTCGGTGGTCGCGGCACTCGCCGCGCGCACCGGCGCGGAGACGATCGGGGTGACGCTTCAGCTTTATGACCATGGCGAGGCCACGGGGCGCTCGGGAAGCTGCTGCGCCGGACGCGATATCCGCGACGCGCGCGCCGTGTGCGACCGGCTCGGCATCGCGCATTATGTCTTCGACCATGAGAGCAGCTTCCGCGAACAGGTGATCGACGACTTCGCCGACGAGTATCTCGCCGGACGCACCCCGATCCCGTGCGTGAAGTGCAACATGGGGCCCAAGTTCACCGATCTGTTCGCGCTCGCCCGCGATCTCGGCGCCGACTGTCTCGCCACCGGCCATTATGTGCAGCGCGTGATCGGTCACGAAGGCGCAGAACTGCACAAGGGCGCGGACCCGGCGCGCGACCAGAGCTACTTCCTGTTCGCGACCACGCGCGACCAGCTCGATTTCCTGCGCTTCCCGCTGGGCGCCATGCCCAAGAGCCGCGTACGCGAGATCGCCGCCGAGATCGGCCTCGGCGTCGCGACCAAGCCCGACAGCCAGGACATCTGCTTCGTTCCCGACCGCGATTATGCCGGGCTGGTGAAGAAGCTGCGGCCGGAAGCGGACACCGCAGGGGCCATCGTCGATGAAGCTGGCCATGTGCTGGGCGCGCATCGCGGCCTGATCCACTTCACCGTCGGCCAGCGCCGCGGGCTGGAGATCGGCGGCAGCCCCGAACCGCTTTATGTGATCCGCCTCGACCCGGAACGCCGCGAGGTCGTGGTCGGCCCCAAGGCCGCGCTCGCCGTCCGCGCCGCGCGGATCGAGGGCATCAACTGGCTGGGCGGCAGCTATGAAGGCCCGATGACCGCCAAGGTGCGCTCAATGGCGAGGCCCGCGCCCGCGCGGCTCATTGACGGCCGCGTGGTGTTCGATACGCCCGAATATGGCGTCGCACCGGGTCAGGCCGCGGTGCTCTATGCGGGCGAGCGCGTGCTGGGCGGCGGCTGGATCCGCGAGACCGAGCGGGCCGAGCCTACCTACGCCTGACGTTCGAGGAAGGTCGCTATCACCTCGCGCCGGACGCGGAACCCCAGCTTCTCATAGAGCGCGATCGCGCCCGCATTGGTGGCGTAGCTGTGCAGGAAGGGCGCCTCGCCGCGCGCGACGATGCGGTCCATCACCACGCGCATCAGCTTGCCGGCATAGCCCCGGCCGCGCCAGTCGGGGTGCGTGCAGACCGCACTGACCTCGGTCAGGCCCGGCGCGCGCATCCGCTCACCCGCCATCGCGACCAGCTTGCCATCGACTCGGACACCGATGAATCCGCCCAGCCGGTGAGTCGCCTCAACGAACGGCCCCGGCTCGGTCAACGTTGCGAGCGCCAGCATCTCAGGCGCATCGGCATCGCCAAGGTCAAGATGGCCGATCGGTTCGGCCGGCGCGGGGCGTTCGGCGATCATCTGGACCAGCATCGCCTGCTTCGCGACCGCAAGGCCCGGCGGTACCGGGGTGTGGACACCCTCGACCGTCGCGATCTTGCCGCCCGGCGGGACCAGCGCGGCGAGCGCCGCCAGCGCTTCGGGCGTGTCGTCGGCGGCAGCCGCGAGAAGATTGATCTCCGGGCGGTAGCGCAGCGCCCGCGCATCCCCTGTCGCGAACCCGGACTGCCGCCCGGTGAGCGCCGTCCAGACCGGCCGGTCGAGCGGATGCTTCACAGCGTGAACACCCCTTCGATCACCGTGACGCAATTGCCGCGCAGGATCGCGCGGTCGCCCGCCGCCTCGCAATCGACATGCCCGCCGCGGCGGCTGGCCTGAAAGGCGGTGAAACGGCCGCGACCGAGCCGCGCGGCCCAATAAGGGGTGAGGACGCTGTGCGCCGAGCCGGTCACCGGATCCTCGTCGATCCCGGCCAGGGGAGCGAAGACGCGGCTGATCACATCCGTTTCGTCGCCCGGGGCGGTGACGATGTTGAGTGTGTCGCCCAACGCTGCGAGCGCGCGGAAATCGGGGTTCAGCGCACGCACCGCATCGGCGCTGTCGAGCACGGTCAGGTCATAGCCATTGGGGTGGTGCAGCACATCGCCCCGCTCCACGCCGAGCGCTTCGAGCAGGCCCGGCACCGCCGCCGCTTCGGGCGGATAGGCCGGCAGCCCCATGCGATAGCCGCCGCCCTCGCGCGCAACCTCCAGCACCCCCGCCTTGCGCGTGCGGAAGCGGACGCGCTTGAGCGCGGGATCACCGGTCAGCAGATAGTGGCCGCTTGCCAGCGTCGCATGGCCGCACAGCGCGATCTCGACCGCCGGAGTGAACCAGCGCAGCTCCCAATCCGCTTCGACACTCGCGTCGCGCACGATGAAGGCGGTTTCGGCGAGGTTGTTCTCCTCGGCGATGGCTTGCAGCACGTCATCGTCCAGCCACGCGTCCAGCGGCATCACCGCCGCCGGATTGCCGGTGAAGGCGCGGTCGGCAAAGGCGTCGATCTGGGCGAAGGGAAGCTGCATCGTCACTCTTTCAATTGCTCGATCTCGTCGGCCTCGCGCAGGTCGTTGCCGGGATGATCGACATGCCCCGCCGGGTCGACATGGATAAGGATTTCGGTGCCCGGGAATTCCGCTTCAAGCCGGGCCTCGAGCTTTTCGACCAACGCATGCGCCGCGGCGACCGAGGTCGTGCCGGGGATCGCGATGTGGAACTGCGCGAAATCCTGCGATCCGCTGGTCCGCGTGCGCAGATCATGCAGGCTCTCAAGCCCCGGCTCGCGCGCGGCGACCTCGACAAAGGCGCGGCGTTTCTCGTCGGCCCATTCGCGGTCCATCAGCTGCCCGATCGCCTCGCTCGCGCCGCGCCACGCCCCGAAGGCGAGCCATGCGGCGATGGCGATGCCGAACAGCGGGTCGGCGCCGGTGAACGCCAGATACTGCTCGCTCACCAGCGCTGCGATCACTCCGGCGTTGAGCAGCAGGTCGGACTGATAGTGAAGCCGGTCGGTCTTGATCGCGATCGAGTCCGTAGCGGCGATGGCGCGGCGCTGATAGGCGGTAAGCAGTAGCGTCACCACGATCGCCGCGATCGACACCGCGATCCCCGATTCCGCGTCCGCCGCGACTTCACCCGATGCAAACCGCTGCACCGCGCGCACCGCGATCAGGCAAGCGGAGACGGAGATCAGCGCGACCTGAAACAGTGCCGCCAGCGCCTCGGCCTTGCCGTGGCCGAAGCGATGCTTGGAGTCCGCTGGCTGCGCCGCGATATGCACCCCCGCCAGCGTGACCAGCGACGCGACCAGATCGAGCAGGCTGTCAGCGAGGCTGGCGAGCATCGCCACCGATCCCGTCCGCCACGCCGCCCATGCCTTGAGGCCGCCCAGCAGCACCGCCGCACAGACGCTGGCGATCGCGGCCCGGCGGGCTAGGTTGCTCACGGGTACAGCAACCCTTCGCTCCACCCATCCGCGGTGCGAGTGAAGACCCGACGTTCGTGCAGCCGGTGTTCGCGATCCTGCCAGAATTCGATCCGCTGCGGGGTTACGCGATAGCCACCCCAATGTGGCGGGCGCGGCACCGCGCCGCCCTCGAACCGCTCCCGCATCGCTTCATAGCGCGCTTCGAACGTCTCGCGCACGTCGAGCGGACGCGACTGGTCGCTCGCCCAGGCGCCAAGCTGAGAATCACGACTGCGGCTGGCGAAATAGGCGTCGGACTCGGCATCGGTGGCAAGCGTCACCGCGCCCTCGATCCGGATC